>NZ_JBVBEF010000006.1:0-162714 GCF_055456055.1 Bradyrhizobium sp. LeoB3 | reverse complement strand
CCCCGCTCGCGCAAGGATCGCGTCCTGATCGAGCGCGACCGTCTCCAGCGCGGGCCGCAACAGATCGAGATCCGATACCGGCAGTGTTGCCAGAAGGCAGTTAGGCATTCCGCCCGGACGCGTCACTGCAGATGACCCGCGGTGAGGCCCTTCATTCCGGGCGGGGCGGAGCGGCGGCCTTAACATATGTTTAGATCTGCTGTCGCTACTCGCGCTGAGATCCAACTCACTCGCAAACTCGGATATTCCAACTGGACGTCGGCTCAAGCGTGAGTCCTCATCGACACGAACGGATCAATTTTTAGGGGCTTGCGCCGCGACATGCGCACGGCGAGTAAGGGAAGAGAGTCAGTGCAAGCGGCAGTCTCGATGCAATTGCAGCGCGAAAATACGGAAGCTGCAAAAGGTGCTCTTCTCCACCGGCGTTGCGTAGCACCGATCTTCGGTTCCACCCATGTCGAAGATGAGGGTCAGCCAGCCTTTGGCGCATCCGGGTCTCATACAATTGTTATAATTGGACCAGCGCGTCGATCGATAGCGAACAGTGCTGACGGCTGATGGACTAGCCGTTCCCCGCGTTGGCACGATGGCGTTCTGATCGCCAAGAGGCAACAGATTTAGCTGGCTTCCGGTTATGGCCCTTCGCGTCATTTCGCTGCAGTGCGGTAACCGTGTCGCTTTAGGAACAGAGCGGACATCGCTTCTGTACGTCACGCGACCGGTTCTATGAGTACACTAACCGCGCGCCAGCTGGATAACCTCCGATGGCGCGCGAATGAAGTTAGCCCAGTCGCTCATGAGCGCCCGCCGTTTCTCGAGCTTAGCTCCGCGCTGGTACGCGGCGGTCGTCTCGCTTTTGTATTTGTGCGCCAGAGCCGCTTCGCGCACGCCGTCCGGGTAGTCTGTGCATTCCTCGGCCCAGGTCGCGAACGTCGCGCGGAAGCCGTGCACGGTGACGTGCCCGTAGCCCATGCGATCGAGGACCGCGAGCATCGCGTTCTCGGAAAACTCCTGGCCATCCGGATTGGTGAAGATCAGCTCGCTCTGCTGGCCTTTGCTGAGCTCGTCGAGCACGTCGAGCGCCGGCTGAGAGAGCGGGACGCAGTGGTCCTGGTCCATCTTCATCCGCTCGCCGGGGATCCTCCAGACCGGACCGGTTGGAAAGGTCCGATCGATCTCAGACCATTTGGCGCCGACGATTTCGTTCGTGCGGCACACGGTGAAGATCAGAAAGCGCAGCGCCACCGCGGCGCGGGCCTCGGCCGTGCGGAGCTCGCTCATAAACTGCGCCGCATCGGCATAGGGCAGGGCCGGATGGTGACGAATGACGCGCTTGGGCCGCTTCGGAAGCTTTTCGCGGAGCTGCTTGGTCAGCTCGGCCGGATTGCGGAAATCGGGATCGTCGATGTTCGCGTTCTTGGCGATGATCGTCTCGATTCGGCCGCGCACCCGGTTGGCGGTCTCGCGCTTGGTCACCCAGATGGGCTCGAGCAATTCGTGGATGTGGCTCGGCTTGATCTCCGCGATCGTCAGCTTCCCGATAGTGGGGTAGGCGTAGCGCTTAAGCGAGGAGGGCCATTGGTCGCGGTGCTTCTCGCTCCAGGTCGACCATTGCGCGCGGATATAGACCTCGGCGCACTCCTCGAATGTCGGCGCCGCGTTCTGCGCTTCTGCCGCCTTCGCCTCTTGGCGGGCCTCACGGCGTTCCTGCACGATGTCTACACCAGCGGTGTTGCGATCACCCTTCACGCGCAGGCGAGCTGCGTCGCGTGCGAGGCGAGCGTTTTTGAGGGATATGTCCTTGAAGGAACCCAGGCCGTGCCACCGCTCCTTGCCGTCCTTCCAATAACGATAGGACCAGCTCTTCGCCGCGGGGCCGGTGACGATCAGGTAGAGTCCGTCGCCGTCGGCATACTTGCCGGGCTTCGTTTCGCGTTCGACGTCGAGCGGCTTCAGCTTTCCAGCCATGTGTTCCTCCGATCAAAACCATCCTCCGAACCTACGGTCCCAAGCTACGGTTTGCGCTTTGATTGTGAGGAACGACGGCGAACAGCCTGCCGACGAAAGCGCTGATTTTACTGGGGATTCCGAACAGTGGAGAACAACGGAGAACACTGTACTGGCGGAAGGGGTGGGATTCGAACCCACGGTACCCTTGCGGGCACGCCGGTTTTCAAGACCGGTGCCTTAAACCACTCGGCCACCCTTCCAAACCAATGTTTTCAAGTGCTTAGCGGGACGTTTCAATGGAACAAACCGCGAAATCGGCACCCGATTGGCAGCCTGGCGATTCAGCGCCGCGTTGATCGCCGCTGCCACCTGCCGTCGTCCTTTCTGAACAAATGGGCGTAGATGCGCAAGGTGATATCAGGCTTGGCGTGCCCGAGACGCTTGGAAATTGTGACCGCATCCACGCCGGCACGGAGCAACTGGCAGGTCGCTCCATGCCTTGGAGTAGCGCTTGGTGCCGCTTTCGGTTCGTCGATCAGACGCCCGCTGGCCCTTGCGAGACATCGATCACGTGGCGCTCGCTGCCAACGGTGATGACGATGGTGTAGGTCTTCGCTCCGCCGCTCTGGTCGGTCGGCGGTGCCAAGTGTAGCTGGCCGCCGTACCATTCACCCGACATCAGAGTATTGTCCTTGATGACGGCTTGTTCCAGCGCAGCCATATTGCGCTGGCCGGTTTCGATCGTGGCTTCGATCATCGCCTCATTCTGTGCCGCAGCGTTTTCCCGGGCGATCGCTGCAGCGGTCGGACTGTAGAAAGTGCCGGTGCGACCGGAGGGCGTCCTGTAGTGACCATGGCCAGCCTGTGAGGCGCTATACGCATTACCGGCGGCCGCAAGACCGGTGAAGATAGCGGCCGCTACTTGGCGGTTCTTCTCCTCCTGGATCAGCATCTCGTAGGTGACGACCTGCATGCCGAAATCCTGTCCGCCGACATGCTGGACGGCCTCGACCTGGGCCACGCGGAAGTCGACGGGCTGACGTCCGAGATTGTTGATGCCGACCACAAATACAGGTCGCCCGTTGGCCTGAAGCTGCCGCGCCGCTGGACGGACCAGCACCAGCGAATTCTTCTGCCGCGACACCAGCGCGGGCTGGCCGTCGCGCATCAAGGCCTGCTGTTGCGGGTTCGACGTCTTGAATGAAACGGTTTCGCCGGCCGAGACACAACCCGCCAGCGTGGCGCACAACGCCACGATCGATAATTTACGCATTGGAATTCCCCCAAACCTGCCATACCCAAAGCCCAACCGGCGCGCGAGATCAAGAGAGCGGTGGTCTCTATGGCGTGGAGTAATGCGCGTAAGCCTCGCTAAGGAGCTTGCGCAGTTCGTCTCAGGCTGGGAGGCGAAGATCAAGGACGGTCTGGCGACCGCCGCGCAGGGAAGGCGAGATCAAAAAAACTGTGCGAAAACTGCAAAGGCCGCGCACGTCGAAACGAGAGCGCAGCACGATCGGCCCGGAATGCCCCGGGGAGGCGTGGCCTTAGCCTAGCTCAGCGCGAAGGCCAGCAGGCTCGAGCACAGCAGCACGAAGCTTGCTGCTGTGAGCGTCAGGAATCCGTCGGAGACCAAGTCGTGTTTGCGCATGATGCACCTGCTACACTCCGATGCTCGTCCGAATCTATTAAAGCTTTACGAACTTACCTTTCGGGAAAGAGGTGATGCGTCTTTCCATTTCGCGTTGAGCTTTACGCCCGGGTGCGAAAACCCTCATAGGCATGGGCCAGAAAGATCCCCGCGCTCACCAGGCCCATCACCGCCGTAACCGTCTCGATCATTTCAGAACTTCCTTTGCGCCCCCTGCGCACGAGGGAGAGAACGACTGCGGCCTTGCACAGTCAAAAGAATCCTGCCGGCAACGCTGCGATCGGCCGTGAAGTGATGATTTGCTGCAACAGATGTGTGAAAGTGGGACAGCTTTGCCCGTAGAATGCCGGGGAGGGCGCAACTGAGAATTTACCATGGTTCGGCTCTCCCCATTTCCGCCGTGTTCCGGTTGCGATATCCTCACGTTCTGATGCGGAAGGTGGGCCGCATCGTGGGGATCAGTGACGCGAAGAGGCCTCGCAAGTGGGCACGCGTCCGGTAGCGTGGTAGTTGGGGTCGATGGGGAAGCGGCAATATCCGATTCGAGCGATGGCGCGGGGGGTGGCTGCGGTCGCGACTTGCCTGGTGCTCGCCAACTGCGCCTCCTCGAACAAGTTCGCGAGCCGCGTCGATCCGAAATACGGCGTTTCCGCAAGCCCGCGCGTGGTTGCTTTCGGCGACCCGGTGCCGAAGGGCGGCGGGACCTATCGGGTCGGCAAGCCCTACATGGTGGCCGGGCGCATGTATATGCCGGAGGAAGACGCCAACTACCGCGCGGAGGGGATGGCCTCCTGGTATGGCGATGATTTCCACGGTCGGCTGACCGCCAATGGCGAAGTGTTCGACATGGCCTCGCTGACCGCCGCTCATCCGACGCTGCCCATGCCCTCCTATGCGCGGGTGACGAATTTGCGGAACGGCAAGTCGCTGATCGTGCGCGTCAACGACCGCGGCCCCTATCACGGCAACCGCCTCATCGACGTCTCGAACAAAGCCGCTGAACTGCTTGAATTCAAAGGCCATGGCGTGGCCCGTGTCCGCGTTGAATATGTTGGGCGGGCGCCGCTGGAAGGCTCCGACGACCGCCAGTTGATGGCGACGCTGCGCAGCGGCGTGCCGGCGCCGTCGCCGTCCACGGTCCGGATCGCCTCGGCCCGGCCGTTCGTGCCTGACATGTCGTCCTCGGCTGGCCACATCCGCGGCGAAGTTCCGCTGCCCGAGGGACGGCCCTATTCGCTGGGCAATACGTCGGCCGATCACGCCTCGACCAATGCGACCTCGGAAATGTCCGCCTCCAGCCGTGGGCGCGGGCGGGGCACCGCGAATCTGCGGCAGGTGTCATATGACGCCAATGGCAGCTCTGCGAGCGATGCCGGCTCGGCCTATGTCCCGATCGATCCGCGCGGTCCGGCGGAAGTGCTGAGCGGTCGCGGGCTGTACTAAAATCAACAGCTTCACGCGCTTATCTTAAGAAACCCGATCAGCGTCGGCTGCAGCCTCGAGCCGTTCAGGCGTACGCGTTTCCGCCGTCTTTGCCGGATTTGCTTCAAGGAACCGACGCGGCTTCCGCGATAGGATCATTTTCACTGCGGGAGTGCGCGCCGGCTACGGCCTTGCGGCCAAAACCTCAGTTGTTTGCGGTACTTCCAACTGGTAGAAGGTCCCCGTTTCAGGACATCGCCGATGATCGCTGCTTCTCGATCCGCTTTCCCGGCGCGCCGGCCCTGGTGTTCACCTTGGCGCGCGCTGACGGCGGCTGCGGTCGCGCTTGCGATCGGCTGCGGCACCGCGGTCTATGCCGCCAATAACAGCGTGCAAGGCGCCAAGAAAGAGGAGGGCGGGTTTGACGGCGATGCGCCGACCGCGATCCTGATCGAGGCGTCCTCGGGCAGCGTGCTTTTCGAGAAGAACGCCGACGAGCTCCGCGCGCCCTCGAGCATGATGAAGCTGATGACGGCGGAAGTCGTCTTCAACGCCCTCAAGAACGGCGACATCAAGCTGACCGACGAATACAAGATAAGCGAATACGCTTGGCGAAGGGGCGGAGCGCCCTCCGGCAGCTCGACGATGTTCGCCGCCATCCACAGTAAGGTCTCGGTCGACGACCTCTTGCACGGGGCGATCATCCAGAGCGGCAACGACTCCTGCATCGCGCTCGCCGAGGGCATCGCCGGCACCGAGCGCGAGTTTGCGGCCGACTTCATGACCAAGCGCGCCCGGGAGCTGGGGCTGACCAAATCGACCTTCGCCAATTCCAACGGCCTGCCTGACCCCGGCAACAAGATGACCGTCCGCGAGCTGGCGAAGCTCGCGCGCCATATCATCCTGACCTATCCCGACATGTACAAGCTGTTCGGCGAGAAGGAATTCACCTGGAACAAGATCCGTCAGCTCAACCGCAATCCGCTGTTGAACTCGCTGAGCGGCGCCGATGGCCTGAAGACCGGCTACACCAAGGAAGGCGGCTACGGCATGGTCGGCTCGGCCGTGCAGAACGACACGCGGCTGATCGTGGTGGTCAACGGGCTGGAGGACGCCGATGACCGCGCAAGCGAAGCCAAGAAGATGCTGGAATGGGGCTTCCGCAGCTTCGAGACCCGCACGCTGATCGCCGCCAACCAGACCATCGGCTACGCCCGGGTGTTCGGCGGGGAAAGCCGCTCGGTGAAGCTGACGAGCCCCGAACCGATCAAGGTGATGGTGTCGAAGAACGGCAATGAGAAGCTGCTCGCGCGCGTGGTCTATAACGGCCCGGTGCGGGCGCCGATCCAGGCCGGGCAACAGATCGGCGTCGTCAGGGTCTGGCGGAGCGGCAATCTCGCCGTGGAAACGCCGGTCTATGCGGCGGACGCGATCGGCACGGGATCGACCGTGCGCCGGGCGCTCGACGGCGCCCAGGAGCTGGTCATCGGCATGTTCCGCGCCGGCGTCGAGAAGCTCTGATATGGCAAAGGCGAGGGCCAAACGACCATCCTTGCGCGGGCGTTTCATCACGTTCGAAGGCGGCGAGGGGTCCGGAAAATCCACACAGATCAAGCGGCTCGCCGAGCGGCTGAACGGGACCAAGCTGCGCACCATCGTCACCCGCGAGCCCGGCGGCTCGCCGGGCGCCGAGATCATCCGCCATCTGCTGCTGTCGGGCATGGGCAAGCTGCTCGGGCCCGACGCCGAGACGCTGCTGTTCGCGGCCGCGCGCGATGATCACGTCCGCACCGTGATCCGGCCAGCGCTGAATCAGGGCATCTGGGTGCTCTGCGACCGCTTCTTCGATTCGACGCGCGTCTATCAGGGCCGGCTCGGACAGGTGCCGCCCGGCCTCGTCAGCGCCATGCAGCGCGTCACCATCGGCGACCTCAAGCCGGATCTCACCTTCATCCTCGACGTGCCCGTGGAAGTCGGCCTGAAGCGGGCGGCGGCACGGCGCGGCAGCGCGGCGCCCGACCGCTTCGAGTCCGAGGACGTTCAGTTCCATCAGGATTTGCGCGAGGCGTACCGGCAGCTCGCGGTCGAAGACCCGCAGCGCTGCCTGCTGATCGATGCCGATGCCGACGCCGATGCGGTCGCCGAGCGCATCTGGCATGTGTTGCGCGAGCGCCTCCTCACAGCAATTCCGGCGGCGAGCCACGCATGAGCGCGCGCAAGGTCGAGCAGGAGATCGCGGTCCGGCATCCGCGCGAGATGCCCGATTTCTTCGGGCATCGCGAGGCGGAGACCGCGCTGCTCGCGGCCTATCGCTCGGGCCGCATTCCGCACGCCTGGCTGATCGGCGGCACGGCCGGCATCGGGAAGGCGACGCTGGCCTATCGCATGGCGCGCTTCGTGCTGGCGCACCGCGATCCGCTCGCGCCTTCTGTGCAGCAGGCGGAGACGCTGGCGGTCGATCCGCAGGATCCGGTGGCACGGCAGGTCGCGGCGGGTGCTCATGGCGGGCTGTTGGTGCTGGAGCGCGGGCTCAACGACCGCGGCGTGCTGCGGACGGTGATCACGGTCGACGAGACCCGCGAAACCATCTCGTTCTTCGGCTCGACGGCTGCGGTCGAGGGCTGGCGCGTTTGCATCGTTGATACCGTCGACGAGCTCAATCCGAATGCGGCCAATGCGCTCCTGAAGATTCTCGAGGAGCCGCCGCAGCAATCGCTGTTCCTTTTGGTCAGCCACGCGCCGTCGCGGGTGCTGCCGACGATCCTGTCCCGCTGCCGTAAATTGCTGCTCAGGCCGCTCGATACCGATGACGTGATCCACGCCGCTTCCGCGGCCGCCGAAATGGCACCCGACGATCCGGCGCTGATCGAGGCCGCCGCAGCGGCGGAGGGGAGCGTGGCGCGGGCGCTGAACCTTCTCGGCGGCGACGCGCTGAAGCTGCAGCAGAAGACCGCGGCGCTGCTTGCGACATTGCCGCAGGTCGATCCACGCGAACTGCATGCGCTCGCGGATTCGCTGGGCCTCAGCGATCGCGTGGCGCTCGCGGCCTTCATCGAGGGCGTCGAACGCTGGATCAGCGACAGACTGCGCACGGGCGATCCCAACGCCAATTTGCCGCGCCTTGCACGGCTGGCGGAGGTATGGGAAAAGATCGTCCTCGCCGCGCGCGACACCGAAGCATACAATCTGGAACGCAAACCGCTGGTGTTCTCGGTGTTTTCGATGCTCGCGGAAGCCGTGCGGTAATCCGCCGTTTCACCAATCCCGATCATTTTCGCTTGAACTGCACCTTGAGGAATTCGTTGTGGCTCGGAAAGCTTCGAAGAAGAAAAAGACGAAGAAGGCAGCACGTCGCGCCGCCGAGGCCGCGGTAAAAACGCGCACGAAAAAGAAGACGGCGACTTCGAAGAAGGCGAAAAAGACCGCCAAGACGGCCGTGAAGAAAGCTGCCAAGAAGAAAACCGCCGTCAAGAAAGCCGCGGGCAAGAAGGCAACTGCTAAGAAGGCAACGACCAAGAAGACGCCTGCCAAGACCAAGAAGCCCGCGAAAAAATCGGCAAAGAAAGCCACGAAGAAGACCGAGACAGAAAAGCCGGTTCCTGCTCCTGAGCAGGCCAGCACACCCGTGCCCGCGCCGGTGGCGAAGAAGGCGCCGAAGCCAAAGCCGAAGCGACCCGATCCCGCCGCCAACCCCGCGCCTGCGACCGATCGCGGCAACCTGTTCTACATCACGACCGCGATCGCCTATCCCAATGGCCAGCCGCATATCGGCCACGCCTATGAGGCGATCGCGACCGATGCGCTGGCGCGCTTCCAGCGGCTCGACGGCAAGGACGTGTTCTTCCTGACCGGCACCGACGAGCACGGCCAGAAGATGATCCAGACCGCGCAAGGCGAGGGACTGACGCCCCACGAACTCGCGACCCGCAACGCCGCCCGCTTCAAGGAAATGGACGAGCGGCTGAACGTCTCGTTCGACCGTTTCATCCGCACCTCCGAACCGGCGCACCACCGTTCGGTGCAGGCGATCTGGGATCGCATGCTGGCGAATGGCGACATCTATCTCGACAGCTATTCCGGCTGGTACTCGGTGCGCGACGAGGCCTATTACGCCGAGGACGAGACCGTCGTCGGCGAGGACAATGTCCGCCGCGGACCGCAGGGCACGCCGGTCGAGTGGGTCGAGGAGAAGAGCTACTTCTTCAAGCTCTCCGCGTACCAGGACAGACTGCTTCATCTCTACGAGAGCCAGCCCGATTTCATCGGGCCGGACTCGCGTCGCAATGAAGTCATGAGCTTCGTCAGGAGCGGGCTGAGGGATCTCTCGATCTCGCGCACGACGTTCGACTGGGGCGTCAAGGTGCCCAATGATCCCGAGCATGTGATGTATGTCTGGGTCGACGCGCTCACCAACTACATCACCGGCGTCGGCTATCCCGACGAGAACGATACAAACTGGCGCTATTGGCCGGCGGATGTGCACATCATCGGCAAGGACATCATCCGCTTCCACGCGGTGTATTGGCCCGCTTTCCTGATGTCGGCCGGCATCCCCGTGCAGAAGCGCGTCTATGCCCACGGCTTCCTGTTCAGCAGGGGCGAGAAGATGTCGAAGTCGGTCGGCAATGTCGTCGATCCCTTCAACCTCGCGGACCAGTATGGCGTCGATCAGATGCGCTATTTCTTCCTGCGCGAGGTGCCATTCGGGCAGGACGGCAATTACAGCCACGAGGCCATCGTCGCGCGCATCAATGCCGACCTTGCTAACGATCTCGGCAATTTGGCGCAGCGCTCGCTGTCGATGATCGCCAAGCAGCTCGACGGCGTGCTGCCGGAGCCCGGCGAGTTCTCGGACAATGACAAGGCGATCCTGGCGCAGGCAGATAACATGCTGGAGGCGTCGCGAAATGCGATGGCGACCCAGCAGATCCACCAATGGCTGAACACGGTGTGGGCCGTGGTGGCCGAAGCCAACCGCTACTTCGCGGGCGAAGCGCCATGGGCGCTGGCCAAGACCGATCCTATCAGGCAGAAGACGGTGCTGTATGTGACCGCGGAGGTCGTGCGCCAGATCGCGATCCTGACGCAGCCGGTGATGCCGGAAGCCTCGGCCAAGCTGCTCGACAGTCTGGGTATTCCCAGGGACGATCATAAGTCGCGCCAATTCGCAGCCTTTGGCGAGCGGCTCAAGCCGGGCGTCCAATTGCCGCCGCCGGTCGGCGTGTTCCCGCGCTACGTCGAACCAAAGACCGATTGAGCGGTTGGAAGGACATGCTGGTCGACAGCCATTGCCACCTGGATTTTCCTGACTTTGCCGAGGATCTCGACGCCATCGTCGCGCGGGCCGAGGGCGCGGGCGTGGGGCGCATGGTCACGATCTCGACCCGGGTGCGGCGGCTCGATGGGCTGCTTATGATCGCCGAGCGTTTTCCGAACGTCTATTGCTCGGTCGGCACGCATCCGCATCAGGCCGACGAGGAAGACGGCATTGCGCCGGCCGAACTGATCGAGCTGACCAGGCATCCGAAGGTCGTGGCGCTCGGCGAGGCCGGGCTCGACTACTTCTACCAGCACGGTTCGCGCGAGGCGCAGGAGCGCGGCTTCCGCGCGCATATTTCCGCTGCACGCGCCACCGGCCTGCCGCTCGTGATCCACACCCGCGAGGCGGACGAGGATTGCGGCCGCATTCTGGAAGACGAGGTGGCGAAGGGACCGTTCAAGGCGGTGCTGCATTGCTACACCGGCGGGCGTGAGCTCGCGATGAAAGCGATTTCGCTTGGCCTGTCGATCTCGTTCACGGGCATCCTGACCTTCAAGAAATCGGAGGCGTTGCGGGCGCTCGCGGCCGAACTGCCTGATGATCGCATCATGGTCGAGACCGACTCGCCGTATCTCGCGCCCGGCAAATTCCGCGGCAAGCGCAACGAGCCTTCTTACGTGGTCGAGGTCGCCAAGGTCCTCGCCGAGACGCGCGGCGTTTCACTGGAGGAAATTTCGCGGCAGACCACCGAAAACTTCTTCCGACTCTTCTCGAAAGTGCCGGCTCCGAAAGAGGCGGCATGACGATCACGTTGACGATTTTGGGCTGCGGCTCCTCCGCCGGCGTGCCGCGCCCGGCGCTCGGTTGGGGCGCCTGCGATCCGAACAATCCGAAGAACCGCCGCCGCCGCTGCTCGCTGCTGGTCGAGCGCAACGGCGCGCACGGCACCACGCGGATCGTGGTCGACACCTCGCCCGACCTGCGTGAGCAACTGATCGACGCCAACGTCGATCACATCGACGCGGTCTTCCTCACGCATGAGCACGCCGACCAGACCCATGGCATCGACGACCTGCGCTCGGTGGTGATGCATCAGCGCCGACGCATTCCGGTCTACTTCAACCAGTCGACCGCCAAGGACATCATGGCGCGGTTCTCCTATTGCTTCATCTCGCCCGAGGGCAGCGACTATCCGCCAATCTTGACGCGTCACGGTATCGAGGCGGGCGAGAGCCACACGACCGAGGGGAAGGGCGGTCCGGTCAAGCTTTCCGCCTTCCTGGTCCAGCACGGCAGGATTCCCGCGCTCGGCTTTCGCGTCGGCAATGCCGCCTACACGCCCGACCTGCACGACATTCCCAAGGAAAGCTGGCCGGCGCTGGAGAACCTCGATCTCTGGATCGTCGACGGA
Source organism: Bradyrhizobium sp. LeoB3 (assembly GCF_055456055.1). Taxonomy (NCBI): domain Bacteria; kingdom Pseudomonadati; phylum Pseudomonadota; class Alphaproteobacteria; order Hyphomicrobiales; family Nitrobacteraceae; genus Bradyrhizobium; species Bradyrhizobium sp. LeoB3. Next base: position 151,023 of record NZ_JBVBEF010000006.1, on the reverse strand, counting down.
TTGCGCTATGTGACGCATTCCAGCCATTTCAGCGTGGCCGATGCGCTGTCATGGATTGACCGCTTCAAGCCGAAGCGCGCCGTCATCACCAATATGCACGCCGACCTCGACTATGAGGCGTTGCGGCAAAAGCTCCCCGCCGGTGTGGTGCCGGCGTATGACGGCATGCGGCTGGTGTTGGACAAAGCGGGATGAGCTGAGGTCATTCCGGGATGGTCCGAAGGACCAGACCTCAGGTGCGCAATTGCGCGTCGGGGAATCTCGAGATTCCGGGTTCGATGCTACGCATCGCCCCGGAATGACCGCCAGTTACGCCGTGATCGCCTTTGCTGATCCGACCTGGTTGCGCAGCATGAATTTCTGGATCTTGCCGGTCGAGGTCTTCGGAATCGGGCCGAACACGACCGCCTTCGGCGTCTTGAAGCCGGACATCTGCTCGCGGCAGAAGGCGATGATCTCTGCCTCCGTCGCCTGCGCACCTTCCTTGAGCTCGACGAAGGCGCAGGGCACTTCGCCCCATTTCGGGTCGGGCTTGGCGACCACTGCCGCAAACAGCACCGCGGGGTGCTTGTAGAGGATGTCCTCGACCTCGACCGAGGAGACGTTCTCGCCGCCGGAGATGATGATGTCCTTGGAGCGATCTTTGATGATGACGTAGCCGTGCTGATCGAGCACGCCGAGATCGCCGGTGTGGAACCAGCCGCCGGCGAAGGCTTCCTGCGTCGCCTTCTCGTTCTTCAGATAGCCCTTCATCACGATGTTGCCGCGGAACATGACTTCGCCGATGGTCTCGCCGTCGCGCGGCACGGGCTGCATCGTGGCCGGATCGAGCACGGTGACGGCCTCCTCGAGCGGGTAGGGCACGCCCTGTCGCCGTTTCATCTGAGCGCGCTGCGGGGCGGGCAATTCGTCCCAGCCGGGCTGCTCGGCGCAGACGGAGGCGGGGCCATAGACTTCGGTCAGGCCATAGACATGGGTGAGCTTGATGCCGATCCGCTCGGCGCCTTCGAGCACGGCGACCGGCGGGGCGGCGCCTGCGATCAATCCGATCACGGGCTTTGCGCGCCCGCCCTTCGGCGCGTCCGGCGCATTGATCAGCACGTTGTAGACGATCGGCGCGCCGCACATGTGGGTGACGCCGTGTGTTGCGATCAGTTCGAAGATCCTGGTGGGCTCGACCTTGCGCAGGCAGACATTGACGCCTGCGGCGGCTGCTATGGTCCAGGGAAAGCACCAGCCGTTGCAGTGGAACATCGGCAGTGTCCAGAGATAGACGGGACGCTGGCCGAGATTGCCGGCCAGAATGTTGCTGACGGCGTTGAGATAGGCGCCGCGGTGATGCGTCACCACGCCCTTGGGATTACCCGTGGTCCCTGACGTATAGCTGAGCGCGATCGCTTCCCATTCGTCGTCAGGCCGACGCTCGACAAAGGCGGGATCGCCCAGCGCGAGCGCCGCTTCATATTCGATCTCGCCGATGCGCTGGCCGCCATCGAACGATGCATCATCGACGTCGATGACGAAAGGCTTGGGACCTTTCATCTGCGGCAGCGCGTCGGCGATGACGTCGGCGAATTCGGGATCGACCAGGATGATCCTGGCGCCGCCATGATCGAGCTGGAACGCGATCGACGGCGCGTCGAGCCGGATGTTCAACGTGTTCAAGACCGCGCCGGTCATCGGCACCGCGAAATGCAGTTCGTTCATCGCGGGGATGTTCGGCAGCATCGCCGCAACGGTATCGCCAACCCCGATGCCGCGGCTGGCGAGATAGGACGCGAAGCGCCGGCAGCGATCGTAAGTCTCGGCCCAGGTGAAGCTACGGCCTTCATAGACGGTGCTGACATGGTCGGGATAGATGGCGGCCGAACGCGCCAGGAAGCTGAGCGGCGTCAGCGGCACGTAGTTGGCCGGTGTCTTGTCCAATCCGATATTGTACTGGTTTTGGGCTGCGCTCATGGCTGGATCCCATTAAAGATTAAAGTCTCACAAGAACCCGATGGAAATCCACGGGAAGACCGCGACGATGATCAATCCAACCATCAGCGCCAGAAGATAGCCCCAGATCGGTCTGATGCCTTCCGCCGGATCGACGCGCCCGATGGCGCAGGCCGCATAATAGCCGACGCCGAAGGGCGGTGCGAACAATCCGATGCCCATCGCCAGGATGATGATCATGGCATAGTGCACCTCGTGGACGCCGACGGCACGCGCAATCGGGAACAACAATGGCCCGAACAGCACGATCGCCGGTATCCCCTCGAGCACGCTGCCGAGGATCACGAATGCCAGGATCGACACCGCGATGAAGCTTGCCGAGCCGCCGGGGAGGCCAGTCATGGCCGCGGCGAGCGCCCGGGAGAAGCCGGACTGGGTGAGCCCCCAGGCCATCCCGGTTGCCGTGCCGATGATCAGGAGGATCGCACCCGACAGGCAAGCCGTCTCGACCAGCATTGGCACGAGTCGCCGCCAGTCGAAATTGCGGTAGATCAAAAGGCCATAGATGAAGAAGCCGACGATAAAGGCGTAGACGATGCCGATCGTAGAGACTTCCGTTGCGGTGGCGATGCCCTCGATGACGGCGTAGCGGATCACGAAAGGCAGGGCCAGCGCCGGCAGGGCGATGATGAGTGTCCGCCCAATCTCGGCGCCGCTCGCCCTCTTCACGTGCCGCAAGTCCTCCTTGCGGTAGCGCCACCAGACCAGCACCGACAGCGTGATCGCCAGCACCACGCCAGGCAGCAGGCCGCCGGTGAACAGTGCGGCGATCGAAACGCCGGTGACCGAGCCGATGGTGATCAGCACGAGGCTCGGCGGGATGGTTTCGGTCTGCGCGCCGGTGGCGGAGAGCAGGGCGACGAGATCGCCGGGACGGGCGCCGCGCGCCTTCATCTCCGGAAACAGCACCGGCGCGACGGCGGCCATGTCGGCGGCCTTGGAGCCGGAAATGCCGGAGACCAGATACATCGCGCCGACCAGCACGTAATGCAGTCCGCCACGGACATGACCGAGCAGGCTCGCCAGGAAGGCGACCATCGCCCGCGCCATGCCGGTCATCTCGATCAGAAGCCCCAGGAAGACGAACAGCGGCACCGACAACAGGATCAGATGGCTCATGCCCTCGTCCATGCGGCCAACCAGCACCATCAGCGGCGTGCTGGTGGTCAGCGCCAGATAGCCGTAGGTCGCAAGCCCGAACGCGAACGCGATCGGCACGCCGGCGAAGACCGAAAAGCCGGTGACGCCGACAAAGAAGATGATGAGATTGAGGTTGCCAAGCGGTCGCAAGACGCCCTTGAGCAGCCAGAATACGGCGATCACCGCCACTACCGATGCGATTGCGGCCAGCACCGTCCGCACATTGGCCGCGCGGGCGAGCCGCAGCAGCGCGAACAGCGCCATCAGGCCGATCCCGGTCGGCAGCGCCGCCGCCCGCCAGCTATTGAGGATCTGCAGCGCCGGCGTCGTGATGTAGCTTTCCTCGTAAGCGTATTCGTAGGCCGGCCAGGCGATCAGAAGCAGGAACGCCAGCGCCGCGGCGGTGGCGACGAGATCGAGATAGGACCGCAGCGCCGGACGCGCATTGGCGACGACGGCGGTCATCCGCATGTGCTCGGCGCGGCGGAACGCGACCGCAGCGCCCAGCATCGCCAGCCACAGGAACAGGATCGAGGCCAGTTCGTCCGACCAGATCAGCGGGCTGTGCAGCGCATAGCGAGCAACCACGCCGGCGAACAGGATCACGATCTCGGCTACGACCAATAGCGCCGCCGGGATCTCGACCAGCCGTCCGAGGGTGTGTTCGAGCGATTCCGTGAACGAACGGCGGCGAGGGGAGTGGTCCGCCTCGCCGGCCATGATCTCGCTCAGTTCGGCATGAGCCATCACGGCCCCCTGCACTAGAGATTATTGAGTTGGCGCGCTGGAGCTTACGACAGTTTGCCGACGGATTTCTCCAAAAGCTCCCAGGCCTGGTCGCCATACTTGCCCTTCCATTCGGCATAGAAGCCCGCGGCGCGCAGCTTGTCGCGGAACGGCGTGATGCCCGGCTGGTTGAAGACGAGGCCCTTGCCGGCCAGTTCCTGCTGCAGATTGGCGTTCAGCTTGGCGACGTCGGCGCGCTCGTTGACGGCCGCCGCATTGATGTTCTTGGCGACGATGGTCCTGACGTCCTCCGGCAGTTTCTCCCAGGCGCGGCGGTTGGCGAGGAACCAGAAGCCGTCCCACATGTGGTTGGTCAGCGAGCAGTACTTCTGCACCTCGTACAGCTTGGCGGTCGAGATGATCGCCAGCGGGTTCTCCTGACCCTCGACGATCTTGGTCTGCAGCGCCGAATAGACCTCGCTGAAATTGATCGAGGCGGGGGCGGCGTCGAACGCCTTGAACATCGAGGTCCACAAGGGCGAGACCGGCACGCGGATCTTGAAGCCTTTATAATCCTCCGGACCGTTGATCGGCTTGGTCGACGACGTGGTCTGGCGGAACCCGTTGTCCCAGATCTTTTCCATCACCTCGAGCCCGGCCTTCTTGATCTCGCCGCGGACATAGGCGCCCAGCCCGCCATCCATGGCCTTCCAGACCCTGTCATAGTCCGGGAACGCGAACCCGATGCCGTTGATGGATGCCGCCGGCACCAGCGTCGACAGAATCAGGCCGGACAGCGTGAAAAACTCGACGCCGCCGGAACGGATCTGGCTCAGCACGTCGGTATCGGAACCGAGCTGGTTGTTGGGGAAGACTTGCAGGTCGAAGCGGCCATTGGTCTCGGTCTTGATCGCCGCCGCCATCTCGCGGGCGCGGACGTTCATGGGATGGCTGTCCGGGAGATTGTTGGCGTATTTGTAGGTGAACTCGGCGGCTTGCGCGCGGGCCACCAATGGCGCGCCAAGGCCGCCCAAAACGGCCGAGGCAGCCGATGCCTTCAGTAGCGCGCGTCGTGAAAAGCTCATCTTGGTTTGCTCCCTTTATGAGGCTTGTTGTTGTCCGTGCCGCGGGTCGGCAAGCGATCTCGCTGGCGCTTATTGCAGCGTCTGGAGCCGGCGGCAATATAGGCTTTCACACAGGGCGGCGGACGGCTGGATGCTCACATGCGGACTGGCCAATGCGGTCGCTCCGGATTGCCTGACGGGAAGCTGGCGCTGACGCGCTAGATTGCCGTTTCTATCAGGAAGTTCGCCTAAATCTTTGATCTGATGGTATATAAATATATTCCATAATATACCTTATGCGAATTTGGTATAGGCCATAGCCTCGAACCGTTGTTGTAGCGCTCTCCCGATTTTCTGCGGTCCGTTCACGCGAGTCCTGCGCGCCCTCCCTGCAATTGCTCCCGCGCTGGCGATCGGCCCGGGAATTCCAGATCGTGCTGAGCTGCCCGATCACTGAGGCCGACAGCATTGCGGCGTCTAGCCGACCGAGCGAGATTGTCTCTTCACAAATGGGAGGTCTCGCTATGCCGAGGAAAGAGATTCTCGACCAAATCCAGAAGTACACCCACCCGTTCCGCGTCGCTAACGGCAAGCGCTTTCAATTGAAGGATTTCGCCCCCGGCGATACGCGCGGCCTGAAGATGGACAAGGGTGAAGCTGCCGGCCTCCTTCAACGCGGCACTCAGTGGCTGGCGGAAGAACAAGACATGCTGTATGCGCAGGATCGCTGGTCGCTGCTGCTCGTCTTCCAGGCCATGGATGCTGCTGGCAAGGACAGCACGATCAAACACGTCATGTCGGGGGTCAATCCGCAAGGCTGTCAGGTCTACTCGTTCAAGCAGCCTTCGCAGGAAGAGCTCGACCACGACTTCATGTGGCGCTACGTCAAGCGTCTGCCTGAGCGCGGGCGGATCGGCATATTCAATCGCTCCTATTACGAGGAAGTCCTCATTGTGCGCGTGCACGAGGATATCCTGGAGCGGCAGAAATTGCCTCCGCGGTTCATGAGCAAGCGGATCTGGGACGAACGGCTCGCCGACATCGCGCATTTCGAGGACTACCTGACGCGGCAGGGCGTGGTCATCCTCAAGTTTTTCCTGAACGTTTCGCGCGAAGAGCAGAAAAAGCGCTTCATGAAGCGCCTCGACGAGCCGGAGAAGAATTGGAAGTTCTCCCCTTCGGACATCCACGAGCGCAAGTTCTGGAACGACTACATGCGCTCGTTTGAAGATGCAATCCGGGTCACGGCTTCGGAGCACGCGCCGTGGTATGTGGTGCCAGCCGACAACAGGTGGTTCACCCGGCTTGTCGTCGCCGCGGCGATCGTGGAGGCGGTCGAGCAGCTTGATCTTGCATACCCGACGCTGAGCGCGGGCCAGAAGAAGGAGCTGGCGGCCGCGCGTGCGGAGCTTGCGGGCGAAGGCTGACGCCTTTGTCCAAGGCTCTGAGATCCAAGGCTCTGCGATCAGTCATGTGCCAGCTTCGGCAGCGACGACAACCTTCCGCAGCGAGCCCGACGAGCGAATGATCAGCTTCTCAGCCTCTACGACGAGGAAGAACACCAGACCGCCTGCCAGCAGCCAGGGCCAGACCCACAACGGGATAGCTTCGTTGCCGAACGTCGCCTGGAACGGTGGTGTGTAGGTGAAGATCAGTTGCAGGATCACCACGGCGATGATCCCGAGCGGCAAGTACGGGTTGCCCATATGCGCCGTGAAGTCGAGCGACGAGTCGAGCAGATAGCGGCTGTTCAAGAGATAGAAGACCTGGCCGATCGTGATGGCATTGACGGCGACCGTCCGCGCCAATCCGTCCGAAGCGCCCTCGGCCTTCATCCAGAAGAATGCCAGCAAGGTGTAGGCAAGGAGCGCCAAGCCGACAAAGACGATCCGCCAAATCCCGAATCCTGTGACGATCGGGCGATCCACCGCGCGCGGCGGCCGCTGCATCACATCGATCTCGTGCGGCTCGAAGGAGATGACCAGGCCAAGCGCGACCGAAGTCACCATATTGACCCAGAGGACTTGCGGGGCGGTGATCGGCATGGTGAAGCCGAGAAAGATGGCCGACGCAATCACCATCGCCTGCGCGACGTTGGTCGGCAACAGGAAAAGCATGGCCTTCTCGATGTTGTTGTAGACCGTGCGCCCCTCCTTCACTGCTGCCGAGATCGAGGCGAAGTTGTCGTCGGCCAGAATCATCCCGGCGGCCTCCTTCGTCACCTCGGTGCCTTTGATACCCATGGCAACGCCGATGTCGGCTTTCTTGAGCGAAGGCGCGTCGTTTACGCCATCGCCTGTCATTGCCACGATTTGGTTGTTGGCCTGAATGGCCTTCACAAGGCGCAGCTTGTGTTCAGGGCTGGCACGCGCGAAGACATCAACGGTGCGAACGCGTTCCTGCAACGTCGCGGTGTCCATACCCTCGATTTCGGTGCCCGTGATCGCCGTCTTCCCGTCGCCGAGACCGAGCATCTTGGCGATGGCCGCGGCGGTGATCTTGTGATCGCCCGTGATCATGGTGACCCGGATGCCACCGCCATGGCACTCCTTCACAGCCTCGATGGCCTCTTTGCGCGGCGGATCCAGCAAGCCGATCAGGCCGAGCAAGACGAGCGTCCGTGGCAAGTCGGCCGCGGTGAGACTGCCGGCCTTCACATTCGGATTCTCGAGCCACGCCAGCGCCAGCACACGTTCGCCTTGAGCCGCAAGTCCGTCTGATTGTTTCAAGAAGTGCTCGCGGTCGAGGGGCCTCGGCGGGCCGTCGGCGGTCTGCTGGCGATCGCAGTGATCGAGGATCACTTCCGGAGCGCCCTTGACCAGCAGCACCACCTGCTCGCCGCCCACAGCCTCATGGAGCGTCGCCATGAACTTGTGCTCGGATTCGAAGGGAATGGCATCGATACGCGGAGCTGCTGCCTGCTCTGCCTGCCGATCCATACCGAGCTTGGCCGCGAATGGATAGAGCGCCCCTTCCGTCGGATCGCCCTCCACTTTCCAGCGGCCTTCCTCCAGAAACAGCTCCGCATCGTTGCAGAGCAACGAGACCCGCCCCATGAGCGCGAGTACCGGCTCCCTGCCCGCGGCCTCTCCGTCCTTTCTGATCTCCCCCTTCGGCGAATAACCGTCGCCTGTAATTTGATATGCTGACTCAGCCGTAACGGCGGACACCACCATCATTTCCATAAGCGTCAGCGTGCCCGTCTTGTCCGAGCAGATCCGCGACACCGATCCAAGCGTTTCGACCGCGGGCAATCGCCGGATGATGGCGTTGCGCTGCGCCATGCGCTGCACGCCGATGGCCAGGGTAATCGTGATGAGCGCGGGTAGTCCCTCCGGAATAAGCGATACCGCGATGCCGACAACAGCCTGGAACAACTCCACAAAGTCCATACCCTTCACCCACTTCCCGTAGGCGAATATCAGGACGCTGATCACCCCGATCGCAGCGGTGATGGCGTAGCCGAATTTCTTGACCTGGCGCAGCAACGGAGTCTCGAGCGCACTGACATTGGCGAGCAGCTGGTTGATGCGGCCGAGCTCGGTCTCGCTGCCGGTCGAGACGACCACTCCGGTCGCGCGACCGGACGTGACCATGGTGCCGGAAAACGCCATGCTCTCGCGATCCCCGACCGTTGCGTTCACAGGTACTGCATCGACCCTCTTTTCCGCCGGTACCGATTCGCCAGTGAGGGCGGCCTCTTCGGTCCGCAGGTTCTTTGTCTCGATGAGCCGCAGGTCTGCAGGAATCTTGTCACCCGACTCCAGGAGCACGACGTCGCCCGGAACAAGTTGCTCCGCAGCAATCATGCGGCTCTCGCCACCGCGCACCGTCCGCGCCTCCGCGGACAGCATGTTGCGGATGGAGTCCAGTGCCTTCTCGGCCCTGCCCTCCTGAATGAACCCGAGCAGCGCGTTGAGAATGACCACAGCAAAAATGATTGCGGCATCAACCCAAAGGTTCAGCATCAACTTGGTGAATCCCGCGGCGAGCAGCACGTAGACCAGGATGTTGTTGAACTGCGCGAGAAACCGGGCAAACGGTCCCTCCTTCCTGCCTTCCGGCAGACGGTTTGGCCCGTATTTCCGAAGGCGGACCGCGGCCTCAGCCGGATCGAGACCTTTCTCCCGGCTGGTGCCGAGTCGCTCCACGACCTCTTGTTGAGATATCGCGTGCCAGGCAACAATCTCGCTGACCGGGTTCGCATTCACTGCTGTGCTCATGCGTCTGCAAGGAAGAAAAGCTTGCGACCTGGAATTCCAGAAACCGATCGTCCAAGGCTGGCAGTCGGCACCAAATCCGGTACGATCGCATTCAAGTACGCGTCGGTGAGCGCGAGCATCATCGCACCGTCCCTCGCCAAATACAACTCAAGGAGCAATTGCCGCCCAGGCTGACGACCAGGATCGATACAGCCGACAGCACGCGAGCGGATACCGAGCGATATCGGGTGCAACGCGTCGACGAACTTCTCGTTCGTAAGATCCGAAGACCCGACGATGCAACGAACGCTCACCAAGGCAACGTATCTAGCCGTGTGGTGAGCTTTCTACCTCTCGCTTGCATCGCAGCTCGCCAAGATTCTTGGTCGATTGACACGCCTTGACACGTCAGCAACGCTTACCTAGCGCGCAACGCGCTCGGTTCGCGTCACCCTCGCCTTCCTCTCGTTGTGCTGCACGAGAGCGAGACAGTATTTCCGCAAGGCGCGCCGCTCGACCTATCTGCCGGTTCCATCATTTAGCTGGATGGTGATCACATCCATCGGTCGCCAGTACGTATCAAAGCCATCGCTGTAGTCTTGGCGAACCGTGCCTATGTTGAGTTTGCACTGGCCCGTCTGCCGAAAGATCGGCCGCACAAGTCCATCTTCCACCCAGGCGCACACGTGCTTGCCAAGGCGGATTGCACCTAACGAACGATCGTAGACAAGGCCAGCAACTCTAATCTTGTAGCTGTTGTATGGTTTGCATTCGGACGCTGCCCAATCTCCATTAACGTATTTATCGCATAAGGTCGCTGATACCCACGCGCGATTTAGATCAGGGTTGGAACGGAATTCCAGGAAGGCTGCGCCGTTTGGCGTGCGCCAGACACCAGGAACTTTCGCAACAAAAACGGATTTGGAATGCGCCGTCACAGGTACGGCCAGCAGGAAAATCGTCGACAGTAACACAATCACTGTCTTCATTCTTGCCTCCTTTTGCATGTGCTCAACGTCGAAATGTTCGCAGCAGTTTGCACCGGAGAAAAATAAATTCACCGTTTGTATTCGCCGATGTGTGTCGATTTTCGTTCGATCCGAAAATCCTATCGTTGTCGGTCCCGACAATGAGAGTGTCGCGCGGAGAGAAGTCCGAACCGTATCCGAGATCAAGACTGTAGACAACGTAAGTTCACCGCGCGTAACAATCGCGCGACGGTGCAGTCTGACGTGTTCTCGATCGTCCCGTTGGTCGCTTATAGTTGGTGGTGACCGGCGCAACTTTGCGACCGCTATCGACCGTAAGGAGCAGCACCCTGACGGAGCTTTCTCGACGCGATTGGCTGCTGATCAGTGCGGCCGCAACCAGCAGTCTTTTGTATCCAGCCATGGCCAATGCATCGAAACAAGATCGAATTCGCCTCTCCTTGAATGAAAATCCGTTCGGTCCCTCGCCCCGGGCGGTGGAGGCGATCAAGGCCCACCTGACCGGTCTCAGCCGCTATACCGGCGACGAACTCACCGAGCTGACGCAGACGATTGCCGCGCACGAGAATGTTGCTGCCGAGCAGGTCGTACTCGGCGAGATTCTCGACGTGCTCGGCCTGTATCTGTCGGCCCGCGGCGGTACGGGCGGCGAGTTCATCTATTCCGAGCCCGGCTATACTGCGCTGGTCGATGCCGTCTCGCCCGCCGGCGGCATCGTGGTCGGCGTTCCCCTCAACGACCGACTCGAGAACGACCTCCCCGCCATCGCCGGCAAGGTCAATGGACGGACACGCGCAGTCTATCTCGTCAATCCGCATAATCCGAGCGGCACGGTGAGCGAGGCGGCGCAGTTCATCGAATTCGTGCACGATCTCTCCAAGCGCACGCTCGTCATCGTCGATGAGGCCTATCTCGAATTCACGCCGGATTTCGAGAAGCGAACCGTCGCCGGCCTCGTTCGCAACGGCGATCAGGTCGCCGTCTTCAGGACATTCGCGAAAATCTACGGGCTCGCCAGCCTTGCCATCGGCTACACGCTGGCGCCCGCCGAGTTGGCCAAGTCGGTGAAGCAGCTCGGCATCGGCGCATTTTTCGGCCTCAATCGGCTCAGCCTGGTCGCTGCAAACGCCAGTCTGAAAGATACAGATTATGTGCCGTCAGTTCGCGCGAAGGTCACGGTCGAGCGCGATGCCTGGTACGAGCTGTTCCGGCAACGAAAGGTTCGCTTCACGGAATCGCAGGGCAATTTCGTGTTCTTCAACTCCGGCCGGCCGCAACAAGCCATTGCGTCCGCGCTCGCAGCACAAGGCATCGACATCGGTCGTAGTTATCCACCGCTCGATACCTGGGTGCGCATTTCGATCGGCCTGCCGGAGGAAAACGCGATCGCCCGGCGGGCTGTCGCGGACCTGTTGCGCGCGACCTGAGCCGCGCCGTTACGCCGGCGGCCTATGCTCACTCACATATTTGATGTTCTGAAAGGCCTGCAGTCCTTCGACCCCGCCTTCCGAGCCGACGCCGCTGTCCTTGTAGCCCCCGAACGGCGTCTCCGGCAGCGATGCCTGCCAATGGTTCACGATGACGTTGCCCGCCTCGATGCCATCGATCATGGCGCCGGCATTGCGCATGTCGTTGGTCATCACGTAGGACGCAAGTCCGAAGGGGAGCCGATTGCAGAGACGGATGGCGTCTTCCGCCGAGTCGAACGCGGTTGTCGCGGCGATCGGGCCGAACGGCTCCACGTTCGAAACCAGGCAGTCCTCATCGACATTCGCGATCAAGGTCGGGCTGTAGAAGCATCCCTCGCCTCGGATCCGGTTGCCGCCGACCGGAACGGCGATCTGCCGCGAGCGGGCATCATCGAGGAAACGGTCCATCGCCTCCAACCGGCGCGCATTGGCCAGCGGGCCCATTCTCGTCGCCGGATCGAGGCCGTTTCCGACCTTGATGGCTCTTGCGAGCTCGGCGAAACGCGCGACAAAGCGATCGTGGATCGCGCGATGCACGTAGAACCGCGTCGGTGACGTGCACACTTGCCCCGCATTCCGGTATTTCGCCGTTACCGCGGAGAGTGCCACGGCCTCGGGATCGACATCTTCGAAAATCACCACGGGTGCGTGACCGCCGAGTTCCAGAGTCATTCGCTTCATGCCCTGCACCGCCAGCGATGCGAGCTGTTTCCCGACCGAGGTCGAGCCCGTGAAGGTGATGCCGCGAATGATCGGAGAGCCGATCAGCTTCACCGATATCTCCGCGGGATTGCCGAACACGACGTTCAGCACCCCATCCGGCAGACCGCTCTCCTGCAGCAGTGCGGCAATGGCAAGTGCGGTCGCCGGCGTTTCTTCCGACGCCTTGATGATCACCGAGCAACCAGCGGCGAGCGCGCCGCTGATCTTCCGCGACGGCGTAATTGCCGGCGCATTCCAGGATGCGAAAGCGGCGATGGGACCGATCGGTTCGCGCAAAGCGAACTGCATGGCCCCTCGCGTTCGCGGCGGAATGACCCGCCCGTAGGCGCGTCGCCCCTCCTCTGCATTCCAGCTGAAGATTCCCGCGGCCTGCTCGACTTCGGCCTTTGCTTCGGCGATCGGTTTGCCGAGCTCCAGCGTGATCAGCGTCGCAATCTGGTCCCGCCGTGCGAGCATCAGGGCGGACGCGTGCTGCAATACCCGCGCCCGCTCGACCGGAGACGTGCGCCGCCACCGCTCGAAACCCGCGGCCGCGGCAACCAAGGCTTCGTCCAGATCGGCCTCGGTCGCATGCGGGAGCTCGGCGAGGACACCTCCCGTCGCCGGATTGTAGACCGGCTCACCCTTTCGCGCGTCAAGGCCGATCCATCGGCCGCCGACGAACAGCCTCAGTTCAGGATAGTCGACTGCCATACGGACGCTCTCGTGCTTGCGTGTTGACCGGGAGTGACCTCATTTCTCGGTGAGCAGCGGGCAGTTACCGTCCTTCAAGGAACGAAACGCCTTGTCGCCCGAAACGGTGGCGAGGACCTTGTAGTAGTCCCACGGATACTTCGAATCCGACGGTTGCTTCACCTGCAGAAGGTACATGTCGCGCAGCACACGGCCATCCTCGCGGATGGTGGCGTTCACCGTGTAGAAATCGTTGATGGGCGTCTTGCGCATCTGTTGTGCGACGACCGTTCCTTCATCGCTCTTGGTTGCTTCCACCGCCTTGAGGTAGTGCGTGATGGCACCGTAGACGGCCGCCTGAAGGCTGCCGGGCGCCTTGCCATTGAAGCGCTCCATGAAGCGCTTGCTCCATGCGCGGGTCTTGTCGTTGAGGTCCCAATAGAAGCTGTCGGCAAACATCAGGCCCTTGGCGCTGTTGAGACCGAGGGCGTGAATGTCGGGAAGGTTCACGAGCAAGGCCGCGATATTCTGGCCGCCATCGGTCAGACCGAACTCATTGGCCTGCTTGAGCGAGTTCATCATGTCTGCTCCCGCATTTGCGAGGCCGACCACCTGGGCCTTCGATGCTTGCGCCTGCAGCAGGTACGAGGAGAAGTCGGACGTATTGAGCGGGGCTCGGGCCGACCCGAGCACCTGGCCCCCGTTCGCGGTGACCACCTTGGCCGCCTCCGCTTCCAAGGCATGCCCGAAACTGTAATCTGCGGTCAGGAAGTACCAGCTCTTCAGCCCCCTATGCACCAGCGGTGCGGTCGCGACATTGGCAAGTGCGTAGTTGTCATACGCCCAATGGATGCCGACCGGTGAGCAGGCCTTGCCCGTGAGGTCGGGCGTCCCGGGGCCGGTCGCCAGCAGGACCTTGTTCTTGTCGCGCGAGAGCTGCTGAACAGCGAGCGCGACCGCCGAGGACACGACCTCGGTAATGGTGTCGACTCCCTCGGTGTCGTACCAGCGCCGTGCAATGCCAAGGCCGATGTCCGCCTTGTTCTGATGATCGGCAGACACGACCTCGATCGGAACGCCGGCGACCTTGCCGCCGAAATCCTCAACCGCCATTTTCGCGGCAAGCACCGCACCTGCGCCGACATTGTCGGCGTACGGACCCGACATGTCCGTGAGCACGCCGATTTTCACGACGCCGCCCGAAATCTCGGCCGCAGCCGGCGTGGCCGCCAGAGCAGCCGACACAGCCAGCACGATGGAACGAAGATTCATTTGCCCTTGTCCTCCCCTTTAATTGAAAATTGCAATTACCCTTTGCCGGCTGTCCGGCTGATCTCCTCGAGCACCGGCAGCAGGTAACCAATGAACGCCTGAGGGTCCTCGCTCATCGGAAAATGGCCGAGGCCTTTCATGATGGTGGCTTGGGCACCCTTCACGCTTGCAGCAACAGCCATCGTTTCCTCGGGCGTGCAGGAATAGTCGTATTCGCCGGAAAGCAGGAACAATGGACAACGCGATGTATCGATCTGCGCGACGCGCTGGCGGATGTCGCCATCAATCTTGTAGAAATGCAGGTCGCCCTTGAAGACACCGGGACCACCCTGCATGTAGTGCCACAGCGTTTCCCAACGCTCCTTGACCGGCGCCTTCGGTCCGACCAGGCCCGAGACGATCGCCGCGCACACTTCGCCGCCATGCACATCGGGCCGGTGCAGGAAGTTGAGATCATAGTAGGGGTCAACGTGAGCACCCGCCTGCAGACCGATAATCGCGCGGAAGCGATCGGGATGCTCCAGCGCCAGATGCAGCACGATGCGTCCGCCGATCGAGCATCCCATCACGATGGGCTTGTCCAGCTCGAGCGCCTGCATGATCTCGAGGATCATCGTGGTGTATTGCTGCGAAGTGAGCTGATATTCCTCGTCGTGCCAGCCCGCGGGCGGTGACGACTTCCCGTGCCAGGGCATATCGAAAGCGATCACCCGATGACGGGCAATGATGTCCCGGTGATTCATCAGCGCCCGATATTGCCGGCCATCCGAACCGGCCGTGTGCAGGCACAATAGCGGCACGCCCTGCCCGGCCTCCTCGACATAAAGGCGGTGCGGCCGGCCCAGCAGTTCAAGATTCATGTAGCGGCCGACGATCGGTTCAAAGCTCGCGCTCATGCTGCAACTCCCGCCCGCAGCTTGGCGAGGCTTTCCTTGAAGTAACGAAGGTTCGCCATGAAGATTTGGAGGTTTCCCTCGGCCTTCAGGACGCGGCGCTTGATCAGCGCCATCAGGTCATGCGAACCGGGCTGCGGGTCGGCCTGCCAGAATTTTGCCCACTCCTCCTGCGGCGCACGCAGTGCGAACGACCAGGAGGGCATCACGAAGGGGCCCCGCGCCACGGACGAGACTCGTCCCTCCACAATGTTTATCAGCCACTGCGTCGAGCCGACCTCGAGCAGGAAGTTGGTCGAGAGGAAACGGCCGCGGCGAACCAGGCCGGCGTCGGCGTTTATACGCTCTTTCAATTGCTCAATCATCACGATCTCCCTGTTGTGCGAGCTGCACCAGCGCGTCGATCGCGAGGACACCCTCTCCTTTTGGACGGACGATGAGGGGATTGATTTCTGCGTCGATCACGCCGCGCTCGCTATATTCGGCAAGTTTCGAGAATGCGACAATAGCGCGGGCCAGTGCCTCCAGATCACCGACCGGCCGGTTGCGAAAGCCCTGGAAGATGCGGGAGATGCTCAGCTCCTCGATCATCTCGCGCGCGCCAGCGAGGTCGACCGGCGCAAGGCGAATGCTGCGATCGCGATAGATCTCCGTGTAAATGCCGCCGGCTGCGAGCAGCACGATCGGCCCAGCGTCCGGGTCACGCCGATACCCGAGCAAGACCTCGCCGAGACCCGAGGTCATGGGCTGGACGAGGACATGGCGCAGCGCAATCCCTGGGCAGTTCGCGGCCACAGAGGCGGCGATGCGCAGGATCGCGGCCTTGAGCTCCTCCGCGTTGGTCACGTTGAGCGCGACGCCGCCGACATTCGTCTTGTGTGCGATCTCTGCGGAGAGCGCCTTGACCGCGACGGGATAGGAGAACGGCAGATCCAGCTTCGATCCGTCAGCCGGAAGCGACGCGCTCGGCGCATGGTCTATTCCGAGGCCTGCGAGCAGCACATAGGCTTCGAGTTCGTCGAGCTGTCGCGTGCCGGACGAGAGTGGAGCGGCCGGCGGCGCCGGGCGCGGCCTGCGCCTCTTGTAGGCTGCCGCGATCGCGTCGGCGCATGCTTCCGGAGTCCTGAAGTTCGGCACATCGGCTTGCCCAAGCAGACGTAATGCGTCCGGCGCATCCGGCACCAGGAATGCGGCAAGCGGCTTTCCGGATGCCGCGCTGTCGATCACGGGCCTTACCGCGAGCTCGGGCTGAAACCGCGCCGAAGATCCCGTCACCGCGACCACCATGTCGAATTCAGGTGCCGCCAGCATCGCCTCGAGCGAGGTCTTCATGACGTCATAACGCGTCCCGGCAAGCGTCAGATCGACGATCCGCTCATGCTGCACGGCGACGCCGGCAGCGCCAATGGCGGCGAAGGTCTCTTTCGAAGGTGTGGCGACCTCAATTCCCCTGCCCGCCAGACCGTCCACCACCATCGCCGCGCCGCCACCGGTGGTGGTGAGGATGCCGACCCGAGGGCTTCGGCCCGAGGTCGCGCCGAGGGTAACGCGTTCAAGCAACGGCAACACTTCGAGCAGGGTCTCGAAGTTCTCGACCCGGGCGATGCCGCAATCGGCCAGGAAAGCGTCGGCGACGTCGTCTTCGCCGGCGAGCGCGCCGGTATGCGACAGCGCCAATTCCGCCGCCACCGGTGAACGCCCGAGCTTGTAGGCTGCGATCGGCTTGCCGCGCGCCGCCGCGCCGAGCGCGAATTCCCTGAGATCGTCGGCGTGCCGCAGGCTCTCGAGAAACAGCATGTAGCTGGTGATCTTGGGATCATCGAGCGTCGCCGCGCATATCTCGCCGAGACTGAGGTCGATTTCATTGCCAACCGACACCAGACCCGCAAAGCCTACGCCGCGTGCCTTGCCGCGCGATATCAATCCGCCAAGCATGCTGCCGCTGTGGGAGGCCACGAAGGTGCCGCCAACCGGAAGATCCGGCTCCGCAAACGCGGCGTTGGCCGTGAGGATCGTGCGGTGGTGCAGGTTGATGGCGCCAAGGCTCGACGGCCCCAGGATGCGCAGCCGCGAATCCCTGCACAGCGATTTGAGGCGCGCGACCCGCGCAGGTCCCGCATTGCGGTCTTCGGAGAACCCTGTCGCCAGGATCGTCGCCACGGGCACACCCAGACGCGCGCATTCCTCGACCGCCTCCAGGGCCTGCTCCGTCGGCGTCAGGATGAAGGCGTGGTCCGGGACGGCGGGCAGCGCCGACAATGAAGGCCATGCCTGCTCGCCCGCGATCTGCGCGCGACGAGGATTGATAGGATAGATCGTGCCTTCGTATCCAGCCTGCCTCAGATAGCGCAGCGGCCGCGACGACGTCTTAGTGCTGTCGTCGGAGGCGCCGACGAGTGCGATGCTTCTGGGCGCGAGCAGCGGTTGAACGAAGCCGGTGTCCGCCATCGCCCTACTCGGCCGCGCGAACCTGGATGCCGCGCTGATCGAAACGCCGCTCGAAGACGTCCTCGGCAATCCGGTTCTTGAGGATCTCGATCGAGCCGCCGGCGATCATCCAGCCGCGCGTGCGCCGCATGCAGTACTCCGCCAACCCTTCCGTGCTGTAGCCGAGACCGCCCATGATCTGCACCGCTTCGTTGGCGGCATCGAAACCCGCCTGATTGCAGGCCAGCTTCGCCATGGCGGTGTGGTACGCCGACGGCAAGCCTTCCTTGACGCTGGCAGCGCGGTAGAGCAGCAATTGCGCGGAATCGAGCTTGGTGGCCATGTCCGCAAACTTCCACTGCAGGCCCTGGAATTCGCACAACAGCCGTCCGAACTGGCGGCGCACCAGCGCGTGTTCCCGCGCCAGATTGAAGGCATAGCGGCCAAGCGCGAGCGAGCGCGACGAATTGCCGAGCCGTTCAACGTTGAAGCCCGATATCTGCTTCTTGAAGCCGCCGGGGCCGAGCAGAACGTTGCTCTTGTGAACCCGGCAGTTCTCGAAATACAGCGGGCTCCACTCTTCTCCGCTCATGAACGAGGACGCCTTGCCGACCGTGAAACCCGGCGTTCCACGCTCCACCAGCACTGAGCCGATGCCTCCGACGCCTGGCCCGAAGCGCAGGT
The DNA here is from genome assembly GCF_055456055.1 of Bradyrhizobium sp. LeoB3. Taxonomy (NCBI): domain Bacteria; kingdom Pseudomonadati; phylum Pseudomonadota; class Alphaproteobacteria; order Hyphomicrobiales; family Nitrobacteraceae; genus Bradyrhizobium; species Bradyrhizobium sp. LeoB3. Next base: position 132,764 of record NZ_JBVBEF010000006.1, on the reverse strand, counting down.
AGACCAGGAACAGGTTGGCATCCGGGCTGTGGGTTCCGAACACCTTGCTACCGTCGATCACATAGTGATCGCCATCGGCCTTTGCGGCGGTCTTCATCTCGGTCGCGGCGGAACCTGCGTCCGGCTCGCTCATGCCGAGGCTGATAACGGCCTGGCCTCCCAGCAGGTCGGGCAGATAGCGGGCCTTCTGCTCGGCGCTGGCATATTCCACGAAGGTGCGGATCGGCCCGAAATTGCCGGCCTGTACCACATCGGCGCTGCGGGGACAGACCGAGGCAATCTGTTCGATCGCGATCACGGAATCCAAGAGCGTTCCGCCCTGACCGCCGTCTGCCGGGTCAAAGGCGATGCCGAGCAGCCCCTGATCCGCCAGCAGCCGCGCTACATCGAACGGAAACCGCGGGTCATGCGCCCGGGCAAGCGCGCCCTCGGCAAGATTGTCCTCGGCGAAACGGCGCACCGAGTCCGCGAACATCTGCTGCTCTTCTGAGAGATTGAAATCCATCTGCACCGGGGCCATGAAGAACGAAAGACGCCTGTTTTCCAGCCAAAGCATTGCCCGGCAACTGAACATAGATTATAACGTCATGATATTTTGTTATGGCCACAAATGCTCCCGCCGCTCAATCCGCTGCACGTGTTTGAAGTAACGGCCCGCCTGCAAAGCTTCACCCGGGCGGCGGAAGATTTGCGCGTGTCGCAACCTGCCGTGAGCCGCCAGATCCAGACGCTGGAGAATTTTTTCGGCTTTCGGCTGTTTGAGCGCGACAAGCTCGGCATCAGGCTGACGCCGGAGGGCGAGGAGCTGCAGCGTCAGATTTCGCCGGCGTTTCGCGTTATCGAAACAGTCACGCAGCGGCTGGTCGCGAGCGGAAAATCGGAGCCGTTGCGACTGCGGGTCTACACGACCTTCGCGGCAAAATGGCTGATTGAGCGTTTGCCTTCATTCTACGCCGCCTATCCCGGCATTAGGCTCAGCATCAGCAATGCGGTAGCGCCCGTTGATTTCGAGAAGGAGAAGGTCGACCTCGCAATCCAGTTCGGCGGCGGCAAATGGCCGGGCGTTGAAAGCGAGCTGCTGTTTCGCGACCTTCTGCAACCGGTTTGCAGCCCCACCTTGCGGCGCAAGGCGAACCTGCATTCGATCGACGACCTGAAGCGGGTGCCGATGCTGCATTCGCATTATCGGCGGACAGACTGGGCGGACTGGCTGATGGCCTGCAATCGTCTCGATCTCTTGAATGACGCAGGGATCTCGTTTCCGAGTTCGGTGCTGACCTATCAGGCCGCGACCGAAGGGGTCGGCGTGGCGATAGGACAGCTCCACCTCCTGCGCAACGAATTGCGCGACGGCTCGCTCGTGACGCTCTTCGAACAACCGCTCGAACGCCCGTTGGCGCACTATGCGGTCTGGCCGAAAAACCGCCCCCTGCCGAAAAAGGCGCGCAGCTTTCTCGCCTGGCTGAGAAGCCGCATGAGCGATTTTCAGCGCTAGCCCGCCGGGTCTCTCAATGCGCGATCAACAATGGAATGGTCGCGTCCCGCAACAGGGCGCGGGTCACGCCGCCGAAGATCATCTGGCTCGCTCGCGCGTGGCTGTAAGCACCGACCACGATCAGGTCGCGGGTGTGGCGCCCGGCAAAACCAAGGATGGCATCGGCGACCGAAGCGCCGTTGGAGTGGATCCGCTCGACGGTCACCTTTACGCCATGGCGAGACAAATACAGTCCGACATCGGCGCCGGGCTCTTCGCCATGCCGGGCATTCTTGTGCGAATCCACCAGGAGGACAGTCACCGACTGCGCGGCTGCAAGCAGCGGAAGAGCATCCTTGATGGCACGCCGTGCCTCACGGCTGGCATTCCAGGCGACCACGATGTGCTCCGCCGCGGTCCCACTCCAATGCTCGGGCAACAGGAGGACGGGTACACCAGTGGCGAGCAGCAGGGATTCCGCCGACCACTCCTGCGGCAGGCCGCCTGACCGCGGACTGCCAACGATCACGAGATCGGAATGCAGCGCGTTCAGCGCGGACGCCTCATTGGCTTCACCGGGAGGGATGCAACGAAACTCGCAACTGATGTCTTCGCGGGTCGAAACAGTTGCAAAGCTTTGGCTCGCGGCTTTCGTCGCGGCCAGTTCGCTCGCCGTATGGCGTTCAATGAGATCGCGAACCGCGGCCTGCCCTCGGACGAAGGATTCGGACGGATTGCCGTCCCAGCCGAATGGCACCACGAAGATCCCGACCAGATGGGCGCGGTGACGGAATGCGAGTTTGACGGCATAGTCGGCACGCGCCTCGCCGGCAGGCGACGGATCGAAGAAGACGGCTATGGTTCTCAGCGGCACGGAAAACTCCCCAGCGAATTGTTGAAAACACGTAGCGCGCAGCAAGACGACAGCGATTGACGTGGATCAATCGCACCGGGTTGAACGCCGGGAGCAGCCGATCACCAATTCTAACTGACGTCACCCGCAACCGTCCCCGCTTCAATCTTGCGAGGGAGGCGTTCTCTCGTCACGCTCATGGAGGAGGTCCAGCGCTTCTCGAACTTCGTCGTCTTCCAGACAATCGAGGACCCTGCTTCCCTCCTCTGCCTGCTGTTTTTTGGTCTGGAGACTTTTTGGGGTACCGATCCCGGGTTCGGTGGTAACCACGTTCTTCTTGTCGGCCATGGACCTGTCCTCGGTGATCAGAAAGCGAGCGCGCCGTCTCGCTGCGCAATTGGACAGAGCATGGGGCATTCGCGGCGGTGCGGGTTGAGCGAAATCAACTTTGTCGCGCGCATTGATGTGCCGGTCGCTCGGAACCTACTTGGAACACGGCTCGCGGGACCGGCGTTCGCCAGAATTTGCGTTACGTCAACAGCCCGCGGATGCGGCGGTGCAAGATTGCAGACAAGCTCTGCAACCAAAGGCACTGACCGATGCAAGATCAAATCGAAGAGATCAAAGGAGGCGCGCAAGCCGGCGATGCGTCTCATTCGCCCGCGCCTGCGCCCGCCTCGCATCTGCCTGTGCCGGCCCGCCCAAGCGGCAAACGGCGCGGTTTGCGGATCACGGTGGCGCTCCTCCTCGCTGCGCTAGGCGCCGGTGGCGGCGGTTATTACATCTGGAAGCAAATGCATCCGCCGCTGCCTGTCGGCATCAGCGTCGGCAACGGCCGTATCGAAGCCGATGAAATCGACATCAGCACCAAATATGCCGGACGCGTGCACGAGCTGCTCGCCGATATCGGCGACATGGTTGCGCCCGGACAGGTCGTGGCGCGGATGGATACCCGCGATCTCGAGCAATCGCTTTCTAAGTCGGTTGCGCAGGGCCGGCAGGCACAGCGCGCCATCGAGGAAGCCGAAGCCGTGCTGACCCAGCAGCAGGCGCAGAAGACCCTCGCCGAGCAGGAGAACCAGCGGACTGAATCGCTGTTCAAGAATGGCTGGGCCACCAAGGAATTGCTGGACCAGCGCAAGCAACAGCTCGACGCCGCCAATGGCGCGCTCGCTGCGGCACAAGCCAGGGTGCTCGAATCCCAACATGCGCTGGAGGCCGCCCAGCACGATGCCGGTCTCTACAGGGTGCAGATCGCCGACAACACGCTGGTGGCGCCGAAGGCGGGCCGGATCCAGTACCGCCTTACCAATATCGGCGAAGTCCTCGCGGCCGGCGGCAAGGTCTTCACGATGCTGGATCTGACCTATGTCTACATGGACCTCTATTTGCCGACGACGGAAGCCGGCAAGGTGAAGGTCGGCGCTGACGCACGCATCGTTCTCGACGCCTACCCCGATCATCCGATCCCCGCGAAGGTCTCGTTCGTCGCGAGCCAGGCGCAGTTCACGCCGAAGACGGTCGAGACCAAGACCGAGCGCGACAAGCTGATGTTCCGCATTCGGGTCCGCATCGACCCGGAACGCCTGCTTGCGCATGCGGACGCGGTCAGAAGTGGCCTTCCCGGTGTCGCCTATGTCCGCTGGGATTCCGCAGTTGCATGGCCGACGACGCTGCAGGCTGCGCCATGAATGGCAGCGACGATCAGGTCGCCGTCGTTCGCGCCCTCTCCCATCGCTACGGTTCGGTGACGGCGCTCGACTGCATATCGGCCGACATTCCCGCCGGACGCCTGGTTGGCATGATCGGACCCGACGGCGTCGGCAAATCCTCCCTGCTCGCGATCCTCGCCGGCGCGCGGAAGATCCAGGAGGGTGCGGTCGCCGTGCTCGGCACCGACATCTCCAAGGCCGCCGAGCGCGCCCTGATCTGTCCGCGCATCGCCTACATGCCGCAAGGGCTGGGCAAGAATCTCTATCCCGACCTGAGCGTTAAGGAGAATGTCGAGTTCTTCGCGCGGCTGTTCGAGCAGTCGCGCAAGGAGCGCGAGTGGCGCATCAATGAGCTCCTGGAAAGCACCGGGCTTGCGCCGTTCGCCGACCGGCCGGCCAGCAAGCTGTCGGGCGGCATGCGGCAGAAGCTCGGGCTGTGCTGCTCGCTGATCCATGATCCCGATCTCCTGATCCTGGACGAGCCCACGACCGGCGTCGACCCGCTGTCGCGCCGCCAGTTCTGGGATCTCATCGACCGTATCAGGGATCGCACGGCGAAAATGAGCGTGCTCGTCGCCACCGCCTATATGGAAGAGGCCGAGCGTTTCGACTGGCTGATGGCGATGAATGAGGGAAAGATTCTCGCGACCGGCTCGCCGTCCGACCTCAAACAGCAAACCGGCACCGACTCGATCGAAGACGCGTTCGTTGCCCTGCTCCCGCATCGACAGCGTGCCGGCAACGAAAAGCCGATCGGTCCGCCGCTCGACGGTCACGCCGAGCCCGTCATTGTCGCCAAGGACCTGACCTGCCGGTTCGGCGACTTCACCGCCGTCGACCGTGTGAATTTCACGATCCGCCGCGGCGAGATCTTTGGCTTTGTCGGCTCGAACGGATCGGGCAAGACGACCACGATGAAGATGCTCACCGGGCTGCTGCCGCCGTCCGAGGGCGAGGCGCTGATCTTCGGCGAAGTGCTGCGCGCCGGCGACCTCGAAGCACGCCGCCGTGTCGGCTACATGTCGCAATCCTTCTCCCTCTACGGGGAACTCACGGTTCGCCAGAACCTTGTCCTGCACGCGCGGCTGTTTCACCTGTCTCTGGCGTTTGCGGAGGCACGCATCGCGGAGCTGATCGAGAAATGCGACCTCGCCGACTATCTCGATGACCTCGCCTCGTCGCTCCCGCTCGGAATCAGGCAGCGGTTGTCGCTTGCGGTCGCCGTCGTCCACAAGCCGGACCTCTTGATCCTGGACGAGCCGACCTCCGGCGTCGACCCGTTGGCGCGCGACCAGTTCTGGCAGCTCCTGATCGACCTGTCGCGCAATCAGGGCATGACGATTTTCGTGTCGACGCATTTCATGAACGAGGCGGCGCGCTGTGATCGGCTGTCGCTGATGCACGAAGGACGCGTGCTTGCCTCCGACACGCCGGCCGGATTGATCAAGGCGAGAAACGCCAAGAGCCTGGAGGATGCGTTCATCAGCTTCCTCGAACGGGAAACGCCGGGCACGGCATCCACCGTGACTCTCGACCAGCCGCAAGCCGAACCGGACAAGACCGCCGGCCGCGAAAGCAGACGCTCCTTTTTCAGCTTTCGGCGGCTGTTCGCCTATACCATCCGCGAGGGCCTTGAGCTGATGCGCGATCGCATCCGGCTGATGTTCGCCCTGTTCGGCACCGCGCTCCTGATGATCGTGTTCGGCTTCGGCATTTCGGCCGACGTCAACAATCTCAGCTTTGCCGTGCTCGATCGCGACCAGACGCCCGAAAGCCGTGCCTATCTGTCGGAGCTGAGAGGATCGCCCTATTTCCTCGAAAAGCCTCCGCTGACCGACTATGCCGATCTCGATCGTCGCCTGAAGAACGGCGACATCTCGGCCAGCATCGAGATTCCTCCAAACTTCGGCCTCGACATCAAGCGCGGACGGCCTACGTATCCGCGTGGATCGACGGCGCCATGCCGTTCCGCGCCGCAACCATTCGGGGTTACCTGCAGGGGATGCACCAGCTCTATCTGAGCGATCCCGTGCTGAACACGACGCAGGCGGCAAGGCCCCTGCCCGCCAATATCGAGGTCCGGTTCAAGTACAACCAGGATTTTGACAGCATCTACGCCATGGTGCCTTCGACCCTCGCGATGATGCTCGCGCTGTTCCCGGCCATCCTGATGGCGCTTGCGGTCGTTCGCGAGAAAGAGCTCGGCTCGATCACCAACCTTTACGTTACGCCGGTGACGCGGCTGGAATTCCTCGTCGGCAAACAGCTTCCTTACGTCGCCGTCGCGCTGATCAATTTCATTATCATGTTCGCGATGGCGGTCTTCATATTCAACGTGCCGCTGAAGGGCAGGTTTGTAGCGCTGCTGGCCGGCACGGTCATCTACGTCTTCACGACGACCGGCTACGGCATGCTGATCTCGACCTTCTGCACGACCCAGATCGCCGCGCTGTTCGGCACCGCGATCCTCACCATCCTGCCAGCCCAGCAGTTCTCGGGCATGATGACGCCCGTCTCTTCGCTTTCCGGTTCGGCGCAGCTTATCGGCCTTTGCTTTCCGATGAGCTATTACCGCCCGATCAGCGTCGGCGCCTTCACCAAGGGCCTGGGCCTTGCCGATCTCGGTTCGAGCATCCTCATGCTGCTCGTCTTCGTCCCCGTGCTGACGGCGCTGAGCATGATGCTGCTCCCCAAGCAGGAGCGCTGAGACGATGCGCTCCCTCTCCAACATCGTCTGGCTCGGCACCAAGGAGCTGCGCAGCTTTTTCAGCGACTGGGTGCTGCTCGGGTTCGTGATCTACTCATTCTCGCTTGCCGTCATCAGTCAGGCGCAAAGCAATTCACAGGAAGTGTTTCATGCCTCGATCGGGCTGGTCGACGAAGACCATTCGGAATTGTCCCGCCGGATCACGCATGCGTTCCTGATGCCCTATTTCAAGGAGCCGGTGGCGATCGCGCAAGCTGATATCGAACATCTGATGGATACCGGCAAATACACTTTCGTCATCGATATTCCCCCAAACTTCCAACGCGACGTCTTGGCGGGCCGCCAGCCCGGACTGCAGATCAATGTCGACGCCACCGCGATGATCCAGGCCGGCCTGGGATCGGGCTACGCGCAACAGATCATCAATACCGAGATTGCTCAGTTCGTGTCGCAGGTGGAACGCGTGCCGGAATCGCCAGTCAACCTGGCGGCCAGGATCGCGTTCAATCCCAACGTGATGACGGCCTGGTTCTCCAGCGTCATGGGCATCATCTCGAGCGTCACCATGCTCGCGATCATCCTCGCCGGTGCTGCGTTGGTACGCGAGCGTGAGCATGGCACGATGGACCATCTCCTGGTGATGCCGCTGAGCCCGTTCGAGATCGCGATGTCGAAAATCTGGGCCAACGGGTTCGTCATTGCGGTCGCGGTCGGCCTGTCGCTCTATCTGGTGGTCCGCTTGCTGCTGCAGATCCCGATTGCCGGCTCGATCCCGCTCTTCATGTTTGGAGCGATCCTCTATCTGTTCTTCGCGACCGCGATCGGGCTGTTCCTGGGCACTGTTGCGCGGTCGATGCCGCAGCTCGGCCTGCTCTACATGCTGGTCGCCGTTCCCATGAACGTCCTGTCCGGCGGCGCCACGCCGCTGGAGAGCATGCCGCCCTGGCTTGCGACAGTGATGCAGGCGTCGCCCTCGACCCACTTCGTGTCCTTCGCGCAGGCGATCCTCTATCGCGGCGCCGGCCTCGATGTGGTGTGGCCGCAATTCCTTGCCGTCGCCGGCATCGCCTCGCTGTTCCTGGTGCTGTCGCTGCTGCGTTTCCGGTCCACGCTCAGCTCGGCCTCGAACTAGTCATAACGATCACGTTCACGTGCTGGGCCGCCGGCTTGATCTTCGTCAACATCGAACGAGCTTGTCTAATGATGATTGATGTGACCGGAGGTCGAACATGCGCAAATTCATCATTTTTGCCGCGCTCGGCGCGGCCGCTTCAATTGCAGCATCACACGATGTGCGCGCGGCGGACGCGGTGCCGAAATTTGACATCGCCAAAATCTGCAAAGCAGAGACGGCTGAGACGGTAGGGATCGGAGAGACCCTGGCGTCCTGCACGAAGGCCGAAGAGCAGGCGCGGACGCAAGTGGCTGGGCAGTGGAGCAAGTTCACGGCGAAGGACAAGGCGGCATGCATCAGCGAGTCCAGCATCGACGGCACGCCGAGCTATGTCGAGCTCCAGACCTGCCTCGAAATGGCCGCTGACGCGCATGCTACGACGGGAGCGCGAAAGTAGCCCGAAGCGCTATCGCCCCCTGAACCGCGGTTTCCGCCGTTCCAGGAATGCCGCCACGCCCTCTTTGTGATCCTCGGTCTCGCTTGCCAGCGCGAACTGATCGACATCCATATGGCTAGCCAGATCATCGAGCGCGTGCGCGAGGCGGTTGACCGTGAGCTTTGTCATGGCGACCGAGATCGGCGGCTGCGCCGCGATCTTTGTCGCAAGCGTCATGGCGGCCTCAAACGCCTTGCCGGGCTCGGCCACCTGCTCCACCAATCCCCATTCATAGGCCTCCGCGGCGGAGATGCGGTCGTCGGCGAGGATTACGGCCTGCTTGGTCCGTGCCGGTCCCATCAGATGCAGCATGCGCGGCACGCTCTGCCAGCTCATGTTCATGCCGAGCCCGATCTCGGGCACACGCATATGGGCATCGCGCGCCATGACGCGGAAGTCGAGCGCAACCGCCAGCGCCACGCCACCGCCGATGCAAAAGCCCTCGATTGCGCCGATCGTGACCTGTTCCATGTCCTGCCAGGCCCGCGTCAGCCGCGGCCCCAGTTTCAGATGGCGGCGCAGCGTACCGATGTCCATGGTGCGACGCGAACGGCCTTCGGCGTCCTTGAGATCGAAGCCGGCGCTGAAGGATTTTGCGCCGCCGGTGAGCACGACGACGGACGTCGCGCCGTCATCCTCGAAGCTGCGGGCCGCATTGGTGAGCTGGCGCAGCGCTTCCGGCGACAGCGCATTGATGCCGTCCCCGCGGTCGAAGCGCACGACCGCGATGCGGCCCTCCGGGCCAAGGCCTTTTTCGATTTTTATGTATTCTGCCACGATTGCCTCCCTGTCATGACCGAAATGCTAGCAGACTCTATGCCTCGACATCCCCCGGATTCTTCGCCTATCTTCGCCACCATGAGCGATCACGACCATCATCATCACGACCACGACCATTCGGAACTGTCCGAGACCGAGTTGCGCGTGCGCGCGCTCGAAACCATCCTGACCGAGAAGGGCTATGTCGAGCCGGCCGCGCTGGACGCCATCATCCAGGCCTATGAGACCCGGATCGGCCCGCACAACGGTGCCCGGGTTGTCGCCAAGGCATGGACCGATCCTGCATTCAAGCAGGCGCTGCTCGAAGACGGCAGCAAGGCTGTCGGCACGCTCGGCCATGTCAGCCGCGTCGGCGACCATCTCGTCGTGGTCGAGAACACGCCGCAGCGTCACAACATGGTCGTGTGCACTTTGTGCTCCTGCTACCCCTGGGAAATGCTCGGCCTGCCGCCGGTCTGGTACAAGGCCGCGCCTTATCGCTCGCGCGCCGTGAAGGATCCGCGCGGCGTGCTCGCCGATTTCGGCGTGACGCTGCCGAAGGTGACCGAAATCCGGGTGTGGGACTCGACCGCCGAGACGCGCTTCCTGGTGCTGCCGATGCGGCCCGAAGGCACCGAGGGCTGGAGCGAGGCGCAGCTTGCGGACCTCGTGACACGCGATTCCATGATCGGCACCGGGTTCCCGAGGCGGCCGGGAGCGCCATCATGAACGGCGTGCACGACATGGGCGGCATGGACGGGTTCGGCAAGGTCGAGCCCGAGCCGAACGAGCCGATGTTCCATGCCGCATGGGAAGCGCGGGTGATGGCGATGGTGCGCGCGATGGGCGCGGCCGGCGCCTTCAACATCGACACCTCCCGCTATTATCGCGAAGCCTTGCCGCCGCACATCTATCTCGCGAGCTGCTATTACACGAAGTGGCTGCTCGGGCTCGAGGACCTCTTGCTGGACAAGGGGTTCATCGCAAAAGACGAAGTCGCAACGGGCCACGCGGTGCAGCCGCCAAAGGCGCTCAAGCATGGCAAATTCGAGCTCGATGACGTCGAGCGCGTGATGGTGCGCGGCAAGTTCGGCCGCACGGCGCCGGCGCCCGCAAAGTTCAAGGCAGGCGACAGGGTGCGCGCGAAGAACATCCACCCCCTCACGCACACGCGGCTGCCCCGCTATGTGCGCGGCCATGTCGGCGTGGTCGAGCGCGACCATGGCTGTCACGTGTTTCCGGACTCCGCCGCAATGGAAGCCGGCGAGAACCCGCAGTGGCTCTACACCGTGGTGTTCGACGGGACGGAATTGTGGGGCCCGGAGTCCGATCCGACCGTCAAGATTTCGGTCGACGCCTTCGAGCCATATCTGGAGCGTGTGTGATGGACAGCGCCGCAGCCGCGCGCGCTACCGCCGCCGTCCCGAGCATCCCGCGCGACGATGACGGCCCGGTGTTCCGCGAACCCTGGGAAGCGCAGGCTTTTGCGATGGCGCTGACGCTGCACGAGCGCGGCTTGTTCACCTGGAACGAATGGGCCGCAGCCCTCGCCGACCAGATCAAGCGCGCACAGGCGGAAGGCGATCCCGACACCGGCGAGACTTATTATCGCCACTGGCTCGCGACGCTGGAACATCTCGTCGCCGAAAAAGGCGTCGCCACTGCCGACACCCTCCACCGCTACCGCGACGCCTGGGACCATGCCGCCGACCGCACCCCGCACGGCAAGCCGATCGAACTGCGGCCGGAGGATTTTGCGGGCTAGCGTTGGGCGGCCGCATATTCCCGCCATCCCCTCTCCCGCAGCGTACACGCCGGGCATTCGCCGCAGCCGTAGCCCCAGTCGTGCGGCGCGCCGCGGTCGCCGAGATAGCAGGTATGGGAGTGCTCACGGATCAGGTCGACCAGGCCGGTGCCGCCGAGTTCATGAGCGAGATTCCAGGTTTCGGCCTTGCTCAGCCACATCAGCGGCGTGTGCAGTTCGAAATCCTTGGCCATGCCGAGGCTGAGCGCGGACTGCAGTGCCTTGATGGTCTCGTTGCGGCAATCGGGATAACCGGAATAGTCAGTCTCGCACATGCCGCCGACGATGTGGCGGATGCCGCGGCGGTAGGCCAGCGCGGCTGCGAAGGTGAGGAATACGAGGTTGCGGCCGGGCACGAAAGTATTGGGCAAGCCGTCCGCGCCCATCGCGATCGCGACGTCACGTGTTAGCGCGGTGTCGGAAATTTCGGCGAGCGTCGGGATTTCCAGCGTGTGACTCTCGCCCAGCTTTGAAGCCCAGTCCGGCCGCAGTGTTGTGATGCCGGAAACTAGCCCCTCCCGGCATTCGAGCTCAATCGCGTGGCGCTGCCCATAGGCAAAGCCAAGCATTTCGACGCGCGCAAAATGCTTGAGCGCCCAGGCAAGGCAGGTGGTGGAATCCTGGCCGCCGGAGAACAGCACCAGCGCGGTTTCGGACGATAAATCTTCACTCATGGTGCGCGCTTTAGCACCGCCAGCAATGGCGGCCAACCGGTGGAAATCGGCATATTTCAGCGTGTTCCGCTCGGATCGGCCGGTCGCTTACGGCATAAAGCGGGACAAGCAGAATTCTGGTGGCCGCATGACCCCTTCCCGCGACATTTCACGCCTCATCGAGATCATGGCCGCCTTGCGCACGCCGGTGACCGGCTGCCCCTGGGACCTCGAGCAGAACTTTGCGACCATCGCCCCTTACACGATCGAGGAAGCCCATGAGGTGGTGGATGCCATCACCCGCGGCGATCTCGACGATCTCAGGGAAGAACTCGGCGATCTGCTGCTGCAGGTCGTGTTCCACGCCCGCATGGCGGAGGAGCAGAACGCCTTTGCGTTCGGCGACGTTGTGGAGGCGATCACCAGGAAGATGATCCGGCGGCATCCGCATGTGTTCGCCGACAAGGACGGCAATCTCGCCCCCTCCCACGTCAAGGAAGCCTGGGATCGCATCAAGGCCGAGGAGAAGGCCGAGCGTGCGGCGCGCCGGCCGCCGGAAGAGGCCGGGCACAAATCGTTGCTTGCCGGCGTCAAGGCCGGCCAGCCTGCCCTCACGCGCGCGATGGAGCTGCAGCGCAAGGCCTCGACCGTCGGCTTCGACTGGAACGATCCGCGCGCGGTGTTGAAGAAAATCCGCGAGGAGGCTGACGAGATCGAGGCCGCGCTCGACGGGGCCGATGCCGATGAACTGGCGGAAGAAACCGGCGACCTCCTATTCGCTGTGGTCAATCTCGCGCGGCACGTCGGCGCCGATCCGGAAACCGCACTCCGCGGCACCAACGCCAAATTCGAGCGCCGCTTCGCCTATATCGAGCGCGCGCTTGAGGCGAAGGGGCGTTCGCTGCAAGACGCATCTCTCGAAGAGATGGATGCGCTGTGGAACGAAGCGAAAGGTGCCCGTAGCCCGGATAGAGCGTAAGCGAAATCCGGGGTTCTTGCGTTTGGCTCGACCGGTCCCGGATTGCGCTGCGCTCCATCCGGGCTACGGGGCTTCCGCTCACATCACATGCGGCACGGCATCGAAGCGTGACACGACGATATCGCGCTTGGTCTCGTCGACGCGCACGGTCATATCAAAGCGGCCGTCATGCAGCTTCTTGTCGAGCACTTCGGAATTGCGGTGCAGCCAGCTAATGCCGGCGCCGTCGGAGGCATCGATCGACAGGTCCAGCGTCATGCGCTTTGCCGCCAGCCGATCCTCGATCGCGGCGAGCAGTTCGTCGACGCCCTCCCCGCTCCAGGCGGAGACCAGGAAAGCCGGCCGCTCCGGCGGACGGCGAGCGGCGATGTTGCGCAAGTTCGCGCGCTCCTCGGGATCGAAGCGGTCGATCTTGTTCCAGACTTCGATGATGCGCTGGCCGCCGTCGGCATCGGGATCGATCCCGAGCTGGCGCAGCACCGCCTCGACGTCGCGCTCCTGGGCCTCGGCATCCTCATGCGAGATGTCGCGGACGTGGAGGATGAGATCGGCTTCCAGCACCTCTTCCAGCGTGGCGCGGAATGCCGCGACGAGCTGCGTCGGCAGGTTGGAGATGAAGCCGACGGTATCAGACAGCATCGCCTTGCCGCCATGCGGCAGATGCAGCGCGCGCAAGGTCGGATCGAGCGTCGCGAACAGCATGTCGGCGGCCTGGACATCGGCGCGGGTCAGCCGATTGAACAGCGTCGACTTGCCGGCATTGGTGTAGCCGACCAGCGCCACCACGCGGTACGGCACGCGCTGGCGGCCGGCGCGGTGCAATCGCCGCGTCGCCTGAACCTTCTTCAGCTCGCTTTCGAGCTTGGTGATGCGCTCGCTGATCAGCCGCCGGTCGGCCTCGATCTGGGTTTCGCCGGGGCCGCCCATGAAGCCGAAGCCGCCGCGCTGACGCTCCAGATGGGTCCATGACCGCACCAGCCGGCTGCGCTGGTAATTGAGATGCGCGAGCTCGACCTGCAGCGCGCCTTCCCTGGTCTTGGCGCGGCGGCCGAAGATCTCCAGGATCAGACCGGTGCGGTCGAGCACCTTGGTGTTCCAGGCCTTCTCGAGGTTGCGCTGCTGGATCGGCGACAGCGCGCAATCCATCACCACGAGCTCGATGTTGTGGCTGGCGACGAGGCCGGTGATCTCCTCGACCTTGCCCTTGCCGAGATAGGTCGCCGGCCTGATCTGGCTGACGGGAGCGATCACGCTGTCGATCACCGCAAGGTCGATGGCGCGCGCAAGCCCGGCCGCCTCCTCGATCCGCCCTTCGAAATCGCGGACAAAAGCCTCCGTTTGCGCCTCGGCCTCGCCGCGGCGCATGCGCATGTACGGGCCGACGACAATCACCCGGCCCGTCTCAATTCCCTCCGCCAACCGTGGCCGGTCGGCGGCCCCTTCACGATTACGGGGCTCCAATCAGTTCACTCTCAACCCTGTGTATCTTCACCGCCTTCAAACAACTGGATCGGTGCGCCCGGCATGATGGTCGAGATCGCGTGCTTGTAGACAAGCTGCGAATGACCGTCGCGCCGGAGTAAAAGGCAGAAATTGTCAAACCAGGTGACAATGCCCTGCAGTTTAACGCCATTCACCAGAAAGATCGTCAGTGGCGTCTTGGTCTTACGAACATGATTTAGGAAGGTGTCTTGTAGATTTTGAGCGCGGTCTGCCGCCATTTTTGTTGTCCCGCCGTCTTGTGGTTCTTTTTATTGGAATGTTGGAACCGGTTGGAGCCCTCTGACGGAGCCTTTCGCCGGTTGCCGGCCTGTCCTGAGTTCCCCCTCTGACAGGCTCGGCGGTAGGATTAGAGGGCAGGCCCGCCCATTAGGCAAGCCGGTTGACGCGCCACCCATGAACAAGAATCGGCAATTGCCGCAAAAGCATGGGGAAAAAAGCGATCATTCCCAGTTAATTGCATGGATCTGCGACCGGTTGGCTCAGCCGACCCCCAAGGCCTTGAGCTTGCGATGGAGCGCGGAGCGCTCCATCCCGACGAACTCCGCCGTGCGCGAGATATTGCCGGAAAACCGGCTGATCTGGGCGATCAGATAGTCGCGCTCGAATACCTCTCGCGCCTCGCGCAGCGGTAATCCCATGATGTGCTCGCCATTGCTGCTGGTCGGCATCGCCGGCACCATCGAGCCGACGTCCTGCGGCAGCATGTCCGCGGTGATGATCGCCTCGGGGCCGCCGCCGGCCAGAATCATCACCCGCTCGACATTGTTGCGGAGCTGGCGGACGTTGCCGGGCCAGACATGGGACTGCAGCACCGCCATCGCGTCCTGGCCGATCTGCCGCTTCGGCAGGCCGGTCGCCGCCGAGATCTGGTCCATGAAATAGTCGATCAGTTCGGGAATATCCTCGCGACGCTCCGACAGCGGCGGCACCCGGATCGGCACCACCGACAGGCGATGGTAGAGATCCTCGCGGAAGTGGCCGGCCGCGATCTCCTCCTCCAGGTTGCGCGCCGTGGAAGAGATGATGCGCACGTCGACATGGACCTTTGCGGTGCCGCCGGAGCGCTGGAACGTCTGGTCGACCAGCACGCGCAAGATCTTGTTCTGGGTTTCGCGCGGCATATCGGCGATCTCGTCGATGAACAGCGTGCCGCCATGCGCCTCTTCCAGGGCGCCCGGCTTGCGCGGCTGCTCACCATTGGAAGCCTCGACGCCGAACAGCTCGACCTCCATCCGCTCGGGCGTGATCGCAGCCGCGTTGATGACGACGAACGGGCCGTCGGCGCGGCTCGATGCCTGGTGCAGCGTTCGCGCCACCAGCTCCTTGCCGGAGCCTGCCGGCCCCACGATCAGGATGCGGCTGTTGGCCTTGGCGGCGCGCTCGATGGTCTGGCGTAACTGGTTCATGCAGGCGGAGCGGCCGGTCAAAATGCTTGCAGTTGGAGCTTGTTGCTTGAGTTCTTTCACTTCGCGCTTGAGGCGCGAATTCTCCAGCGCCCGGTTCGCGACCAGGATCAGCCGGTCCGACTTGAACGGCTTTTCGATGAAGTCATAGGCGCCGCGCTTGATCGCAGCGACCGCGGTCTCGATGTTGCCGTGGCCGGAGATCATCACCACCGGCAGGTCGGCATTGTCCTTCTTGATCTGCTCCAGGAGCTGCAGCCCGTCGAGCTTGGAGCCCTGCAGCCAGATGTCGAGGAAGACCAGATGCGGGCGACGGTTGGCGATCTCCGCCAGCGCCGAATCGCTGTCGCGCGCGGTGCGCGAGGAAAAGCCTTCGTCTTCGAGGATGCCGGCAACGAGGTCGCGAATGTCTGCTTCATCGTCGACAATCAGAATGTCACTTGCCATGGGTTACACCTGCCTGTCAGTCGCCTGTCGCTGCTTGGATTTTCGCTTGGATATTGGTCGTGGATGCCGGGTCGCTGGTCGCGGACGCCGGCGGATTTTTTTCTTCGTCCCGCGCGCTTGACTGCTGCGACTCGGAGCCGGCCGCCGGAGGCGGCTCCTTGGTCCCCGCGTTCGGCGGCTGGCCGGAGACGGCGAATCGAAGCCGCATCCAGGCACCGCGCTGGCCGGGACGGAAGTCGGAAGCATCCTTGAGCTCGATGCGGCCACCATGGTCTTCGAGCACGCGGCCGACGATCGCAAGCCCGAGCCCGGTGCCCTTCTGGCGCGTCGTGACATAGGGCTCGAGCAGACGCGCGCGCGCGACCTTCGGCAGACCGATGCCGTTGTCAATCACGTCTATGATGATCTCCTCGCCCTCGCGCTGCGCGATGACGTCGATCCGCCCCTTGCCCAGCTCTTCCGGCGGCACCTGCTCGATCGCTTCGGTCGCATTCTTGATGATGTTGGTCAGCGCCTGCGAGATCAGCCGGCGATCGAACTGCGCCCGCATCGGGTCCTGCTTGATGTCGGCCTCGATATCGAGCTCGGGGTGCGCGACCTTCATCAGGAACACCGCCTGTCGCACGGTGTCGGCGACGTCCTCGCCCTCCATCACCGGCTTCGGCATGCGGGCAAAGCGCGAGAATTCGTCGACCATGCGCCTGATGTCGTCGACCTGGCGCACGATGGTGTCGGTGCATTGTTCGAAGATGGACTTGTCCTTCTCCTCGGTGATGGTCTTGCCGAATTTGCGGCGGATGCGTTCGGCCGAGAGCTGGATCGGGGTCAGCGGATTTTTGATCTCATGCGCGATACGGCGGGCGACATCGCCCCAGGCTGAGGTGCGCTGGGCCGAGACCAGTTCGGTGATGTCGTCGAGCGTGATGATGTAATTGTCCCAGGAGTGGCTGGTCTTTTCGGCGGAGATGCGGACCGACAAATTGCGCTCGTGGCCGTCGCGCGTGATGGTGATCTGGCCCTGGACCAGCCGCTGGGTGCCCTCCCGTGCCGTCTTCATCATCTCGTCAAGCTCGGGAAGCACGTCCGAGAGCGGATGACCCAAGGTCTCCGATTCGGCGTGGCCGATCAGCTTCTCCGCCGAGCGATTGAGGGTGCCGACGCTGCCGGACGGATCGACGCCGATGATGCCGGCGCTGGCCGATGACAGCACGGCCTCGATGAAGCGCCGGCGGCTGTCGATCAGTTCGCTGGCATTGACGAGTTCATCGCGCTGGGTCCGCAACTCCTGCGTCATCTTGTTGAAGGTTTGCCCGAGCTGGGCGAGATCGCCTTCCGATCTATGGACCGGAACCTGGATGTTGAGGTCGCCGGTCGACACCTGATTGGCGGCGCTCATCAGACTGCGGATTGGCGACACGAGCCAGTTGGCGAAATTGAGCCCGATCAGCACCGACGCGACCAGAATGGTCAGCGCAATCACCGCAAACACCAGCGCGAAGGTCACCTGGATGCCGAGCCTCTGCGCTTCGATCGCGGCATATTCGGCAGCGCTGGCCTGGGTCTGCTTGAGCTGGGCAACGATGGTCGGATCAAGCAGACGCGCCACGTACAGGAACGTGTCGTCATAAGCCCGCAGCCGGACCACGGACGCGACATAGCTTTCGGGGAAAACCGAGATTTCCGGCTCGGTCTCGTTGATGTTCTTGAGAATTTCGAGCGGTGGCAGTGCGTAGTTCAGACGACTACCGGTATCCGCGCTGTCGAGGACGTTGCCGTCCTTGTCCAATAGCAGCGCAACCGGCAAATTACGCGCCGCCGCGCCCGCCGTCAGGAGCTGCAAGAACGTCATGCGATCCTGGTCATACAGTGGCCTTGCATGGGCGAGGTCGTTTGCCATCCCCAGAACGTCGCCGCGGATGAGCTGCGCATGCTCCTGCATGTAGGCGCCGGCGATCGTCACCGAATTCTGGATCGCTACCCGCGTCGGTCCCGAAAACAGCCGGTCGAGGCCGCGATCGAGCATGACATTGGCGACGATCGCGACCACCACCGCAGGCGACACCGCAATGATGGAAAACAGGCTGACGATCTGGACGTGAAGCCTCGCCGCCGCACGGCCGCGGCGCCGGGCCTGAATTACCTGCCAGATTTCGCGGATGATGATCCCGAGGAGCAGCAGGATCGTGCCTGCGTTGATCAGCAGGAATGAATAGACGACGTGCTTGGTCGGCTCGATCGGGGTCAGCCCCGTCAGCACCACGAAGGTCAGGAACGCCGACAAAAGCGCAACCGCGATCGCAAAGGGCGCCAGCCACTTCGCAAGCGGCAGTCCCCTTTTCTCGGTACGCGATGGATCGAACGGCTGGGCCGTGGTCTCTGGGCTGGTCATTCCGGCAAGGATGAACTGAAGGCCTCAACGTCCACTGATCGAGCGGACTGATGCAATCATATCACAATGTTGCCGAATTGCGACATTTCCGCGGCGCCTGCTCAGGAATGAACAGGGTTCCACAGCCCTTGTCGGGAAGTTTCGTCATTCCGGGTTCGCGTCACCGTGTCCCGGAATGACGGATCGGGGCTAGCCCCCGCTCCGGTAGACCTGAATATCGAGGTCTCTGATCTTCTTGCGCAGCGTGTTGCGGTTGAGGCCGAGCAAGTCGGCGGCGCGGATCTGGTTGCCGCGGGTGGCCGCGAGCGCGGCCGTCAGCAGCGGCACCTCGATCTCCTTGAGAATGCGGTGGTAGAGCCCCGGCGGCGGCACGCCATTCGGGAAGCCGGAGAAGTGCGAGGACAAATAGGCCTCGACCGCGCCGCCGAGATTGTCCACCCCGTGCGGCGTGTTGCCGCCGGAGTTGACGGCCGGCGGGGCCAGTTCGCCGTCGATGACGGACGCGGTGATCACATCCTGCGGATAAAGCGCCGCCAACCGGCGTGCGAGGTTTTCCAACTCGCGGACGTTGCCGGGCCAGCGGTGCTGCTTCAGCCGCTCCAGCGCCTGGGCGTCGAGCTTCTTCGGCGGCAGACCGTCCTTCTCAGCGAGCGCAAAGAAGTGCCTGATCAGGTCGGGCAGATCCTCGATCCGCTCGCGCAGCGGCGGCAGCCGCAGCGGCACCACATTCAGGCGGAAGAACAGGTCTTCGCGGAACAGGCCCTGCTGGATCAGTATCCGCAAATCCTTGTTGCTGGCGGCGACGATGCGCACGTCGGTCTTGATCGGGGTGCGTCCGCCGACGGTGGTGTATTCCCCCTGCTGCAGCACGCGCAGCAGCCGGGTCTGCGCCTCCATCGGCATGTCGCCGATCTCATCGAGGAACAGGGTGCCGCCCTCCGCCTGCTCGAAGCGGCCCGAGGCGCGGGTATTGGCGCCGGTGAACGCGCCGCGCTCATGGCCGAACAATTCCGACTCGATCAGGTCGCGCGGGATCGCGGCCATGTTAACGGCGACGAAGGGGCCGTTCCGCCGCTTGCCGTAGTCGTGCAGCGCACGAGCGACCAGTTCCTTGCCGGTGCCGGACTCGCCCGAGATCATCACGGTGAGGTCGGTCTGCATCAGCCGCGCCAGCACGCGGTAGATTTCCTGCATCGCCGGCGAGCGGCCGACCAACGGGATCGAGTCGAACTCGGAGTCGTCGGCGGCGCTCGTCACCCTCTCCTTCGGCTCGGCGAGTGCTCGGCCGACGATGGTGATCAGCTCCTTCAGGTCGAACGGCTTCGGCAGATATTCGTAGGCGCCGCGTTCGGAAGCCCTGATCGCCGTCATGAACGTGTTTTGCGCGCTCATGACGATGACGGGCAGGTTCGGCCTCATCTTCTTGATCCGCGGCAATAGGTCGAACGCGTTCTCGTCGGGCATCACCACGTCGGTGATGACGAGATCGCCCTCGCCCTGGCTGACCCAGCGCCACAGCGTCGCCGCGTTGCCGGTCAACCGCACCTCGTACCCGGCGCGTGACAGAGCCTGGTTGAGAACCGTGCGGATGGCGGTGTCGTCATCAGCGACGAGAATGCTACCTGCGGGCATTGTCTTTCCTCATCTTGCGTCCTGTGAGGCATGCGATGGCGTACCCGGAACGTCCTCGCGGCTGCTTTGGTCGATTTGTTTGGCGGGGTTGTACATCGGCATCAGCACGCGGAAGGTGGTCTTCCGCGGCTGGGATTCGCATTCGATGATGCCGCCGTGATCGCCGACGATTTTGGCGACGAGCGCAAGCCCGAGGCCACTGCCGGTCTGTTTTGTGGTGACGAAGGGATCGAACAGATTGGGCAACAGGTCTTCCGGCACGCCGGAGCCGTTGTCCTTGACGCAGAATTCCAACGGTAGCGACACCCGCGATTTCTTGCCGGGCACCGAAAGCCGGACGCCTGGACGGAACGCGGTGGTCAGCTGAATTTCCGCGTCTGTGCCGAGATCGGCCACCGCCTCGGCGGCGTTCTTCACCAGGTTGAGGAACACCTGGATGAGCTGATCCTGGTTGGCGAGAACCGGCGGCAGCGACGGGTCGTAGTCCTCGATGAAACGGACGTTGCGCGCGAAGCCGGACTGCGCCAGCCGTTTGACGTGGTCGAGCACCGAATGGATGTTGACCGGGCCGCGGGCGACCGGCCGGTCGTCGCCGAACACTTCCATGCGGTCGACCAAGGTGACGATGCGGTCGGCCTCGTCGCAGATCAGCCGGGTCAGCATGCGATCATCGGAGGACGCCTGCTGCTCCAGCAGTTGCGCCGCGCCGCGGATGCCCGACAGCGGGTTCTTGATCTCATGCGCCAGCATCGCCGCCAGCGCGATCACGGAGCGCGCGGCGCTGCGATGGGTGAGCTGCCGGTCCATCTTGTCGGCGATGGTGCGCTCCTGCAGCATCACGACGATATGCCCCGGCCGCTCCGTGACCGGCGCCACATGCAGATCGACCTGGCGGTCGCCGCCGATCCGCGGCGTGCCGAGATCGACCTTGTATTCGTTGACCGGCGAGCCACTGGTACGCACCTGGTCGATCAGCGCGAGCAGCGGACTGCCGAATGGCACCAGTTCCTTCAGCGACTGCCGCTGCAGGAATTGCGTGGAGATTTCGAAAAATGATTCGGCGGCGATATTGGCGTCGACGATACGGCCATCCGGCGCCACCAGCAGCACCGGGTTCGGCAGCGCGTTGAGGATGGCCTCGCCGTCGGAGGGCATGCGCCGGCGATTCTCTGCGGCTGATGTCATGCAGCAGCACTCCATGCAAAATCGTCATAAGCATCCCGAAGCGATTGATGCACACGCGAGGGCTCGTCCGAGGTCAGGATGCTTTGCCGCCAGCCCTTCAGCGTCGCGGCCGGAGCGCGGCTGCAGTGGGCGGCGATCTCCAGCGCCCAACCGAGATGTTTTCGCGCATGCTTGAGCCCGACACGGACCCCGTAATGGCTCAGGACAGCATCATAGAGCTCGCGGATATGGCTGAGCTGCTCGGCGAGCGGCGGCGCCTGCTCGGCGATGCCGGTCTCGAGCCGGCGCGCGATCTGCCCGGGTAGCCAGGGCTGCCCCTGCGCGCCGCGTCCGATCATGACCGCGTCCGCGCCGGACTCATCGAGCGCGGTCACCACCCTCTCGAAGGAGGTGATGTCGCCATTGACGACGAGCGGGATCGAGACGGCGTCCCTGACTTCGCGCACAGCGGTCCAATCCGCCTCGCCCTTGTAGAACTGGCAGCGGGTGCGGCCGTGCACCGTCACCATCTGCACGCCGGCGGCCTGCGCGCGGCGCGCCAGTTCCGGCGCGTTGCGCGAGCGGTCGTCCCAGCCGAGCCGCATCTTCAGCGTCACGGGCACCTTGACCGCCGCGATCGTCGCCTCGATCAGGCTCGTCGCGTGATCGAGGTCGCGCATCAAAGCGGAGCCTGACTGGCCCCCGGTGACGTGGCGCGCCGGGCAACCCATGTTGATATCGATGATGTCGGCACCGGCGGCTTCCGCAATCCTCGCGCCCTCGGCCATCCAGCGAGTCTCGCAGCCCGCCAATTGGACCACATGCGGCCCGATCCCGGCCGCCTCGCAGCGCAAAAGCGAGATCGGCCTGCCCCGCGCAAGATCGTCGCTTGCTGTCATCTCGGACACGACGAGCCCCGCGCCGAGACTCGCCGCGAGACGCCGGAACGGGGCATCGGTCACGCCGGACATGGGGGCGAGAAGCACCGGGTTGGCGACAGCAATGTCACCGATTTTCAACGAGTTAGGACGTATTCTTGCGAGGCCGGTCACAGGCTTCTCGTGTTCCTGGCGGCAGCCCCATCGCGCCGCTGCCCTATATTTTGAGCACAATTCTTGTGCAGTCAAGCGTTATGCCTACGGTTTAGACATTTCTATCATTTGCGCAAGTGCACTGCAACAAGAACTGCTTTTCCCACAGGGAATGGGAATAGCTCTGTTATTGCGCATCCAGCATGGTAAGGGCTGTGCGCCGGCGAAAAGCCCGGCACCCTCTCCTCAACCGCTCTCGTATACAGTTTCGCCCCGATGCCCAGACCTGAGCGTACCGCCGCCATCCTTGTCGCAGCCGGCCGCGGGCTTCGCGCCGGCGCAGGCGGGCCGAAGCAGTACCGAATGATCGGCGGACAGACGGTGATCTTCCGGGCGATGGAGCCGTTCAGCCGCCATCCCGATGTTTTCGCCGTGCAGCCCGTCGTCAATCCCGATGATGCCGCCCTCTTCAACGAAGCGGTGGTCGGCCTTCGCCATCGGCCGCCGACAAACGGTGGCGCAACCAGACAAGCCTCCGTGCGTGCGGGTCTCGAAGCGCTCGCAAGCGAGAAGCCCGACATCGTGCTGATCCACGACGCCGCCCGGCCCTTCGTCACGCAGGCGCTGATTTCGCGCGCGATCGATGCGGTCGGCCGTACCGGTGCGGCCATTCCCGTGGTCCCGGTCACCGATACCATCAAGCTGACCGGTGCGAGCGGCGATGTCGAAGCGACGCCCGACCGTGCGATGCTGCGAATCGCGCAGACGCCACAGGTCTTTCGTTTCGACGTGATCTTGGATGCGCATCGCCGCGCTGCGCGCGAGGGCAGAAGCGATTTCACCGACGATGCCGCGATTGCCGAATGGGCGGGATTGACGGTGGCGACCTTTGAGGGCGATCCTGCGAACATGAAACTCACCACACCTGAAGACTTCGTCCGCGAGGAAGCCCGCCTCGCCAGCCTGCTCGGCGACATCAGGACCGGCACCGGCTATGACGTGCATGCCTTCGGTGAAGGTGATCACGTGATGATCTGCGGCGTGCGCGTGCCGCACACCAAGGGGTTTCTCGCCCACTCCGACGGCGACGTCGGCCTGCATGCGCTGGTCGATGCCATCCTCGGCGCGCTCGCGGACGGCGACATCGGCTCGCATTTTCCGCCTGTAGATCCGCAGTGGAAGGGCGCCTCTTCCGACCGGTTCCTGAAATATGCCGTTGATCGCGTCGCCGCGCGCGGCGGCCGCATCGCCAATCTCGAGGTGACGCTGATCTGCGAGCGGCCGAAGATCGGCCCCTTGCGCGACACCATGCGGGCGAAGATCGCCGAGATCTCGGGCGTGAACATCTCGCGCATCGCGGTGAAGGCGACCACCAGCGAGAGACTGGGCTTCACCGGCCGTGAGGAAGGCATCGCCGCCACCGCAAGCGCCACCATTCGCCTTCCTTGGAACGACAAAGGTTGGAGCGAGTAACCATGAGCGGCAGCGACGCGCGCGCCCTCTCCCGCTCGCTGCTCGATCTGTGCCGGATGCGGAAATTGACCATCGCGACGGCGGAGTCCTGCACCGGCGGGCTGGTCGCGGGCGCGCTCACCGATATCCCCGGCTCCTCCGACGTCATCGATCGCGGCTTCGTCACCTATTCCAACGAGGCCAAGCGGGCGATGCTCGGCGTCAACGCGCTGACGCTTTCGACTTTCGGCGCAGTCAGCAAGGAGACCGCAACCGCCATGGCGGTCGGTGCCCTGGAGCGCGCCGGCGTTGATCTTGCGGTCTCCACCACCGGCATCGCCGGCCCCGGCGGCGCCACCCCGGGCAAGCCCGTGGGCCTTGTGCATTTCGCGGTCGCCGCCCGCGATGGCCGGATCATGCATCGCGAGCACCGCTTCGGCGCGATCGGACGCAGCGCGGTGCGGCAACGCTCCGTGGTGGAAGCTCTGCGCATGCTGATGGAACTGGCGCGCGGCCCCCAGGCCGCAACCAAGCCGCGCCGGGAAGCTGCCAGCAGCCGCCTGCGTCCCCGCGTCGCGCGCTCCCCGCGCCGCAGCGCCGTCAAGCGCCGAAGACCGCCGCGGGCCTAACAGCTTCCTCTCCGTCATTGCGAGGAGCGAAGCGACGAAGCAATCCATGCCTCCGCAAGCGGCGCGATGGATTGCTTCCTTCGCGCGCAATGACGGTGAGAGCTTACGATGCGGTAGCCGGTTTGCCGTAGATCACGTTGGCGCGCTTTTCGAATGCGCCGGCGAAGCGTTGGAACGCTGCGTCGAACATCGATCCCATCAGCATTCCCAGCATCCGGCTTTTGAACTCGTATGAGATGAAAAAGCCGACATCGCATTCGGTGTCTGATTTCGGCTCGAAGGTCCAGCGGTTCTCGAGATTGCTGAAGGGGCCGCGCAGATATTCAACCATGATCTTCAGGTTCGGCCGGTCCAGCGTGACGCGGCTGGTGAAGCTCTCGCGCACCAGCTTGAACGACACGGTCATATCGGCAACGAGGACCTCGGTGCCGTCCTCCTTCGGCGTGCGCTGCCGGATCTTCAGCGCATGGCACAGCGGCACGAATTCCGGATAGCGCTCGACATCGGCGACCAGATCAAACATCTGCGATGCGGAGTGACGGACCCGCCGCTTGCTGGAAAACCTCGGCATCAGTGGATACTCGCCGCGTGAGTCATCAGCGAGATCTCCTTCAAATACAGGCCCGCCTGTGTCCGATCCGTGAAACAGACAAGTGATTGGTCCGGTCGCAGGCCCTCGAAATATCTGAGGAGCTTCGGCCGCTGTTTCTGCCGGTACGTCCAGACGTATCGAAAGAATTCAAGATCGATTCGTTCCGGGCAACCCTCGGCCATTTCGGCGCGAACTTGGCCATAGCTTCCGGCTACCCGTCTCGCGATGCCGAGCATGCAGCTTCGGCGCGGAAGATCAAACCAGATGACGGTATCGCAAACCTGGCGGCGCAGCTCGCCGGCCCCATGTGAAATGTAGTTTCCGTCCATGATCCATCGCGGTCGAAGCGCCACCTCAGTCACGCGTTCGTGGAACTCCGCGTTATCGGACGCGACCCAGCCTGGCTTCCAGTAGATCGCGTCGAGCGACACGAACGGAATGCCCGTAGTCGCCGAAAGCCGTTGCGCAAAAGTCGATTTGCCGGATCCCGAAGACCCCATCACAAGAATGCGTCGCATCGGTGCGATCCGGCGTTAGCGTGACCGCGCCACGCGCGCCGCTTGCAGTTTGGCGAAATCGTCGCCCGCGTGATGGGACGAGCGCGTCAGCGGGCTCGCCGATACCATCAGGAAACCCTTGGTATAGGCGACCTTCTCGTAGCCTGCGAACTCATCCGGCGTGACGTAGCTCATCACAGCGTGATGCTTCCGGGTCGGCTGCAGATATTGCCCGATGGTGAGGAAATCGACATCCGCCGAGCGCAGGTCGTCCATCACCTGCAACACTTCGTGCCGCTGCTCGCCCAGGCCCACCATGATGCCGGACTTGGTGAAGATCGTCGGGTCGATCTCCTTCACCCGCTGCAGCAGGCGGATCGAGTGGAAATAGCGCGCGCCGGGCCGCACCGACAGATAGCGCGAGGGCACGGTTTCGAGGTTGTGGTTGAACACGTCGGGCTTCGCCGCTGCCACGACTTCAAGTGCGTCGTCCTTGCGCAGGAAATCGGGAGTGAGGAGCTCGATCGTGGTGTTCGGGCAGCGCGCGCGGATGGCGCGGACGGTCTGGGCAAAATGCTCGGCGCCGCCGTCGGCTAGATCGTCGCGGTCGACCGAGGTGATGACGACATGGGAGAGCCCGAGCTTGAAGGTCGCCTCCGCCACATGCTCCGGCTCCCCGGCGTCAAGCGCGCCGGGCATGCCGGTCTTGACGTTGCAGAACGCGCAGGCCCGGGTGCAGGTGTCCCCCATGATCATGAAGGTGGCGTGCTTCTTGTCCCAGCACTCGCCGATATTCGGGCAGCCGGCCTCCTCGCAGACCGTGATGAGGCCATTCTCCTTCACGATGTTGCGGGTATCGGCATAGCCGCGTGTATTCGGCGCGCGCACCCGTATCCAGTCCGGCTTCGGCGGCGACAGCGCGTCGGGCCGGTTCACCTTTTCGGGGTGGCGCGGACGCAACGGATTGGCTGAGATGGTGTCGATCAGGGTGACCATGGGAAATCTACGGATCTTTGGAACTGTTAGCTAATCCGTATTGCCCGAACCCGCAACCCGGCTCGCGCATGCTAGCAGAACGTGCAACATAAGGCAGCAATCCCCCGCGTTTCCCTCTGATTCCCACCAAAATGGTTCAAAACCCCAGACTGCCGGGCGAAGCGCCGATCCGCCTCGGCAAGACGCTCAAACGTTCATTCTTTGGCCGCAGCGTGCATGAGGTCGCGCCCGACCTGATCGGTGCGACCCTGCTCTTCAATGGCGTCGGCGGCCTGATCGTGGAGGTGGAGGCCTATCACCACACCGATCCGGCGGCCCATTCCTATCGCGGGCCGACGGCGCGCAACCAGGTGATGTTCGGCTCGCCCGGATTTGCCTATGTCTATCGTTCTTACGGCATCCACTGGTGCGTGAACTTGGTCTGCGAAGAAGCAGGCTCGGCGAGCGCCGTGCTGATCCGCGCGCTGGAGCCCACGCATGGGATCGCGACGATGCGGCGGCGGCGCCATCTCAAGGAAGTGCACGCGCTATGTTCCGGTCCGGGAAAGCTGACCGAAGCACTCGGCATAACGATTGAGCACAACGCCCTGCCGCTCGATCAGGCACCGTTCTCGCTGCACGCGCGCGTCGGCACTGTCGAAGTTGTCGCAGGCGTGCGAATCGGAATCACCAAGGCAATCGATCTTCCTTGGCGTTACGGCATGAAGGGCTCGAAATTCCTGAGCAAGCGGTTTCCAGTTTAAGTTGAACTTGAAGCGCCATTGTAACGAGATGCGCATCAACAATCGCAACATCGACGCAATCTTGTCACGACGCGCCCACGTTGCGTGTGCAGACTGAGCGCGCGTGCGTCGCTGCACGCGTGTGAGTTGCTTATGAATTGTGCTCTGCTGAAAAGACGGAACACAACGCAGGTGAACAAGTCCTGCGCAGAATGCTGGCCACCGAAACAGCGAAATAGAAAACATAGAAGCTAAGGAGCTGGCCGATGGCGGGCGTTTTTACTGTCGAAGGATTCGGATTCCCATCCAACTACAATGGTGCATTCGTCACGAGCGCGGCGCACGATGCCATGCAGGCAATCGCGGACACCAATGCAAATTCGATCGAGCTTGCGCCTCGGCTCTTCACGAACACGAGGCATTCGGACGACGTGTTCGCCGATCCCGGCAAGACCGAGAGCGACGCCAACATCCTTAAGGCCATCGCGGATGCGCAGGCGCTCGGCCTTTCGGTTTCGCTCAAACCCATGGTCTCGGCCCTCGATGGCTCGCTTGCACATGTGCTGACACCAGACGATCCCGCCGCCTTTTTCGCGTCCTACAAGACCGAAATCGTTCACATGGCGGAACTCGCCCAGCAAGCCGGCGTCAGCATGTTGGTGATCGGCAATGAGCTCGCCAAGCTCTCCGGTCCCGAATATCGCGACCAATGGGTGGACATCATCAATGCCGTGCGCGCCGTGTATCACGGCGAAATCACCTACGCCGCCGCCACCGACGAAGCCATCAATGTCAGCTTCTGGGACAAGGTCGATGTCATCGGCGTCAACGCCTATCCGCCGCTGACCACCGACCGGGATCCGACGGTCCAGGAAATGGTCAACGCGTGGAACACCATGTCCTCCGATGACTATTGGGCGAAAGTGATGGATCACAAATCGCCGGTCGATTTCTTCCACTCGCTTGCCCTTCAGTACGGCAAGCAGGTGGTCTTCACCGAGACCGGCTATCGCAGCGTGGACGGCACCAATATCAGCCCGGGCGGCTGGGCCGGAAGCTCGACGCCGGATGTCCAGGAGCAATATGACGCGTTCAACGCCTTCTTTCAGGTCTGGGGATCGGAAGGCGGGAGCTGGTTCAGGGGCGCATCGATCTGGAACTGGGATGCGAACAATAAATATTCGGAACTCGGCTACTCGCCGCAGGGCAAGCCGGCGCAGGGGCTCATCACGGAATGGTATGGCGGCGAGCGTCAGCCGCCCGGCCAGACGCTGACCGGCTCTCCGGCGGCCGATCTGATGGACACCGGCGGCGGCAATGACGTTCTGTCGGGTGGCGCCGGCAACGATACGATCAAAGCCGGCGCCGGCAACGATACCATCAGGGGCGGCCCCGACACGATTCCGAAACTGACGGAAACCACCGTCACGGTGACGGGCTACAGCTCCGTCGTCGACGGCATCGGCGCCCAGATGCAGCTTCTGGTCAATGGCCAGCAGGTCGGCAACACGGTCGAGTTCCACAATGCGACCAATCCAGCCGGCTTCCAGACCTTCACTTTCACGTTCGCCAATCCCGCGGCAATCTCAAGTCTCGATCTCGCCTTCATCAATGACATCGCGGGCGCCAGTGGCGACCGCAACCTCTACATCAAGGACATCACGGTCAACGGCGAGCATCTGTCGGCCGCCGACGCGGTCAATCCGAGCTCGCCGGGAACCTGGAATCTCTATCAGAACAAGGCGATCCACTATGACATGAGCGGCCGCCAGGACTTGTTCTTCGGCGCGTCGACCGACAATGACGTCATCGACGGTGGTCCGGGCAAGGACGTGATCTACGGCGGCGCCGGTGCCGACGTGATCCATGGCGGCGCCGGTGACGACACGATCGATGGCGGACCCGGCATTGCGACCGCGACCGATCAACTCTACGGCGACGATGGCAACGACATCATCAAGGCCGGCAATGCCGATACCGGCGCCCTGCTCGACGGCGGCGCCGGCAACGATCAGCTCTATGGCGGATGGGCCACCAATGTCATCAAGGGCGGCGACGGTAATGATTACCTGTCCAGCGGCGGCGGCAACGACACCCTTTACGGCGGCGCCGGCAATGACTCGATAAAGGGCGGTCCGGCGGCGACCCAGATGTTCGGCGATGACGGCAACGACACGCTGATGGGCGGAACCGGCAACGAGCTCCTGTACGGCGGCAGCGGCGACGACCGGCTCAATGGCGGCGGCGGTAACGATACGTTGTCAGGCGGCGCGGGCAACGACACTTTCATGTTCGCCCCGGGCTTCGGCAAGGATGTCATTCTCGACTTCCAGAACACCGATGGCGCGCAGGATCTGATTCAGATCAACCGCACGGTCTTTGCCGATTTCAACGCCGTGCAGTCGCACATGGCACAAAACGGAACGAGCGTCGTGATCACCTTCGACGACAACAACTCGGTCGAGATCAGGAACACGACGCTCGATCAGCTCCACGCGAGCGACTTCACGTTCGTCTAAGCGAGCTTTCGCCACGGATTGTAGGGTGGGCAAAGCGCAGCGTGCCCTCCCTACAACTTCTCTCAAGACGCCTTCTTCAGCCGCTCGAGCGCCTCGAGGATCTTTGCCTTGCGCTCCAGCGCCGCCTCGCGCTTTTCCTTTTCCTCTTCGACGATCTCTTCTGGCGCGTTGGCGACGAACTTCTCGTTGGAAAGCTTGGCGTCGACGCGCTTGATGTCGGCGTCGGCCTTGGCGATTTCCTTCTCGAGCCGCGCGCGCTCGGCGCCAAGATCGATCACGCCCTTCAGCGGCAGCGCCGCGACCTCGCCGCGCACCAATAGCTGCACGGCGCCTTCCGGGGCAGCATCGGCAAAGGAGATGTCGGCCAGCCGCGCCAGCCGCTTGGCGACATCGTTCCAGCGCTGCCCCCGCGCCTTTGTCTCAGCGGAAGCGTCCACAAGCACCAACGGGGTCAACGTGGACGGTGGGATGTTCATCTCCGCGCGCACCGAACGGATCGCACTGACGAGATCGACCACCCAGCCGATCTCGGCCTCGGCTTCAGGGTCGCTGAATTCCTCGGGGTCATCTTCCAACGCGCCGATCACGGGCGGGATGAGCGCGTCGGTCGGCCCTGCCAGCGAAAGCGTGGCGATCTGCTCAGGCGTTAGCGCGCGCGCCTTGCGCGGCCATGGCGCCAGCGCCAGAACACCGTCGCGCTTCGCTGTGACGGCCCAGAGCTCCTCGGTGATGAACGGCATGAACGGGTGCAGCAGCTTCAGGATCTCGTCGCGCACCCATGCGATCATGGCGCGGGTCTCGGTCTTCGCGGGTCCGTCCTCGCCCATCAACAGCGGTTTGGTCAGCTCGACATACCAGTCGCAGAACACGTTCCAGACGAAGCGGTAGACCGCGCCTGCCGCGTCGTTGAAGCGGTACGCCTCGATCGCTTCGGTCACTTCGCGAGCCGCAAGCGTGGTCTCATGCATGATCCAGCGATTCAGCGTCTCCTTCACGCTGGTTGGATCAAATCCGGCCGTCAGGGCGGCGCCATTCATCTCGGCAAAACGGCAGGCGTTCCAGAGCTTGGTGGCGAAGCTGCGATAGCCGTCGACGCGCTGCGTCGACAGCTTGATGTCGCGCCCCTGCGCCGCCATCGCCGCCAGCGTGAAGCGCAGCGCGTCGGCGCCGTATTCGTCGACCAGATGCAGAGGATCGATGACGTTGCCTTTCGACTTCGACATCTTGGCGCCCTTCTCGTCGCGGACGAGGGCGTGCATATAGATGGTCGAGAACGGCACCTCCTTCGTGAGGTGAAGGCCCATCATCATCATCCGCGCCACCCAGAAGAAGATGATGTCGAAACCGGTGACCAGCGTGTTGGTCGGATAGTAGCGCTGCAGCTCCGGCGTCTCGTCCGGCCAGCCAAGCGTCGAGAACGGCCACAGCGCGGACGAGAACCAGGTGTCGAGCACGTCTTCATCGCGGGTGATGAAGCCCTCGCGCTTGGCAGGGTCCACCGCCATGTCGTGGCCCTGCTCCGGCGTGATGACTTCCTGCTCGACGTAGTAGCCGAGCGCGTTGCCCACGGCCTCTTCCTCGGTCTCGGCGACGAACACCTTGCCGTCGGGCCCGTACCACGCCGGGATCTGATGGCCCCACCAGAGCTGGCGCGAGATGCACCAGGGCTGGATGTTCTCCATCCATTCGAAATAGGTCTTTTCCCAGTTCTTCGGCACGAAACTGGTTTCGCCCGCGCGCACGGCCGCGATCGCCGGCTGCGCCAGCGTGTTGGCGTCGACGTACCATTGGTCGGTGAGGAACGGCTCGATGACCACGCCGGAACGGTCGCCATGCGGCACCATATGCGTGTTCGGCTCGATCTTCTCGAGAAAGCCGAAATCCTCCAACCGCGCGACGAGCTGTTTGCGCGCGGCAAAGCGCTCGATGCCATGGAATTCCTCGGCGAAATGCAGCGCGCCCTCG
Source organism: Bradyrhizobium sp. LeoB3 (assembly GCF_055456055.1). Taxonomy (NCBI): domain Bacteria; kingdom Pseudomonadati; phylum Pseudomonadota; class Alphaproteobacteria; order Hyphomicrobiales; family Nitrobacteraceae; genus Bradyrhizobium; species Bradyrhizobium sp. LeoB3. The sequence continues at coordinate 101,272 of NZ_JBVBEF010000006.1, read as the reverse complement.
GGCAGGCCGCGCAGATAGTCCTCGTTGCCGACAAGCGAGAGCTTGCCTTCCTGGTCGAGCACGCTGATCCGCGGCAGCCCGTGGCGGTTGCCGATCTCGAAGTCGTTGAAGTCGTGCGCCGGCGTGACCTTCACAGCGCCAGAGCCCTTCTCCGGATCGGAATATTCGTCTGCCACGATCGGAATCTTGCGGCCGACCAATGGCAGGATCACGTGGCTGCCGACCAGCGCACTGTAGCGCTCGTCGTCCGGATGCACGGCCACCGCGGTATCGCCGAGCATGGTTTCGGGACGGGTCGTCGCGACCACGATGAAGCTTGCGGGATCGTCGGGGCTGAACGCCCTGCCCTCGAGCGGATAGCGCAGGTACCACAGATGGCCCTTGACCTCGACCTGCTGCACCTCGAGATCGGAGATCGCGGTGAGCAGCTTCGGGTCCCAGTTGACCAGCCGCTTGTCCTTGTAGATCAGCCCTTGGCGGTGGAGTTCGACGAACACCTTCACGACCGCGCGCGACAGGCCCTCATCCATCGTGAAGCGCTCGCGCGACCAATCGCAGGAGGCGCCCAGCCGCTTGAGCTGGTTGATGATGGTGCCGCCGCTCTCGGCCTTCCATTGCCAGACCCGCTCGAGGAATTTGGCGCGGCCCATCTCGCGACGGCCCGGCTCCTGCCGTTCCATCAACTGCCGCTCGACCACCATCTGGGTGGCGATGCCGGCATGGTCGGTGCCGGGCTGCCAGAGCACGTCGCGTCCGCGCATGCGCTCGAAGCGGCAGAGGATGTCCTGCAGCGTATTGTTCAACGCATGTCCCATGTGCAGCGAGCCCGTCACGTTCGGCGGCGGGATCACGATGGTGAACGGCGCGGCGTCGCGCCGCTCGGGGCGGCCGGCCTTGAAGGCGCCACTCTCCTCCCAGACGCGGGACATCCGGCTTTCGATATCGGCAGGCTGGTAGTTTTTCTCGATCATGGCACTACAAATGGGGATGCTTGAGAGCGCTAAAAAGCCGTCCGAACGCGCCAAGTCAACCGGACTGGCGCGTCCAAACCGCCATAACACCCATTAGGGATGGCTGAATTGAGGGGGCTTCGCGGCCCGGGCGGCTAACGCCCCCGCGAAACCCGCTCGATCTCGGCTTTCACGATCCGCTCGACCAGCCCCGGCAGGTTGTCGTCCAGCCATGATTTGAGCATCGGCCGCAGCATTTCCTTGACCAGATCCTCCAGCGTCCGTGCATTGTTGCTGAGCACGGTATTGGCCAGCGAATTGAACGCGCTTTCGACCGCGTTCATGGTCGTGCGCGACAGGATTGGCTGCTGACCATAGGAGGAACTCTCGGTCGCCGGCTCATAGGCCGGCTGCCGCGGTGGAGACGGCGGTGGCTTGGTGGCTTCCGTGAATTCGATGTCGTCCTGCGGTTCAACTTTCTGAAAGGTCGGTGGCGGCGGCTTGGGCGTCGGCGCCGGATCCGGCAGGGCCATTTCGTCAGTCAGTTCGAATACGTCGCCGTCGGGTTGCGGCGGCCTGACTTCGGCCTCCTGCGTCGCCTCATCGAGGCTCGCCAGCATGGCGTCGATGTCGTCCTGGCTGTTCGTTTTGGCTGGTGATGGCGCCGGCGCAGGTTTTGGCGCTGCTGGCGCCGGCTTCGCCGCTGCGGGAGTCGGCGGCGGCGGAATGTCCTTCACCACCGGCTTGGGGGCAGGCGCGGCGGCGACCGCCGGTTTCTCCGGCGTCGCAACGCTTGCCGGCCTGTCGTTTGCGGGTTTATCCGCGGAAGCGGGCTTGGCCTCATCATCGGCAATGATGCGACGGATCGACGCCAGAATCTCCTCCATGGAGGGCTCTTGGACCTTTGCAGGTTGCGTCATTTCCGACTCCACATCGAAATTATCCTACACCAAGCCACACGAGATTCGGCGGTTCCGGATGAAGCGGCCGGAATTTTTCATCGCTCGAGTCCGGACTTGTCCCCAGATCAACGGTTACCGGTGCGTTGCACGCGGTGCGTTCGCCCTCACGGCAACCGATCCGCAGCGATGGACGCAAAAAGCCGTTGCGAATCGTTGTGTTGCCTATGGAAACGGTATGTCAGGGCAACAATCGATTGCAAGCAACGCGCTTCGAAGTTTTGCGGCGTCTTCATGACCGCCACGCGACATATGGAATTGGCGGTCGCGCGCGGGACAAACGAATGTTCAGAAATGCGATGGGCCCGCTAGCAAGCGGGCCCATCTGTCTATTTAGAGCAATATGCCGAAGCGACGATCAGCGGCCGTCGGGCGTTCGAACCCCGGCCCAGCTATCACGCACCTGCTGGTAGTGAACGCTCGCATCGTAGGTTTGGGTCGGCAGGTTGAGCACCTGGGGCTGCAGCCGGCCCACGGCCTGCAGCACGCTGTAGGAAGCAACGACACGATCATGCTGCGCGACCACGAGCGCGTTGCGGGCGTTGACCAGCGCCTGCTGCGCGTTCAGCACGTCGAGCGTGGTGCGCTGTCCGGCCTTGGCTTCCTCGCGCACGCCGTTGAGCGCAATCTCGGATGCCGTCACCTGCGCCTGCGCCGAAGACACCTGGGCCTTACCAGCCACCAACTGGCCCCATGCCGTGACGACATTGGCTCGGGCCTGGTCGCGCGTCTGTTCGAGCACAAGGCGCTGCTGGGCCAGCGATTCCTTATTTTGGCGGATCAGCGAATATTCGGCACCGCCCTGGTATATTGGCACCGCAATCTGCGCGATCGCCGACGCCTGGAACTGGCGCTGGATGACCAGCGTCTGATCGTAGGCCTGCTGCGCGCTCGCCTGCAGCGTCACGCTCGGAAAGAGCGCGCCCTCAGCGATCTTGACGTTGAGGAAGTTGACGTCGACGCCAAACATCGCCGCGGTCACGTTCGGGTTCTGCGTCAGCGCGAGTTCGATGGCGGCATTGAGGGTGGGCGGCAGGAAACGGTCGACCGGTGAGCCCGGCGCGAGATTCGTCGGTTCACTGCCGATGATGCGCCGGAAGTTCGATCGCGTCGTGGTCAGTTGCGATTCGGCCGTGAGCTGCTGCGTGCGGCCGGCGGCAAGTTGCGCCTCCGATTGCGCGACGTCGGTGCGCGTCACCTCACCGACATTGAATCGGTCGCGGGTCTGCTTGAGCGTCTGCTCGAGCACGCGTGTGTTGCTGCGCTGAACCTCCACGATCGCCGCATCGCGCAGGTAATCCATGTAGATCGAGGCAGCGCTGAACAGCACGGTCTGTTCGATATTCCGCAGCGCTTCGCGCGAGCCGGACACCTGGCTCTCCGCGGCCCGCGTTCGGTTGCCGGTCTGAAATCCATTGAACAGGGTCTGCGAAATCGTGGCGCCGACGGCGCGCGGGACCTGCGTTCCATGCGCAGCCACCCCACCCGAGATGGCATCGGTATATTGATAACCGCCGCTCGCCGTGATCGACACTCTCGGCCGGTAGCCCGACAACGCTTGCGGCACGTTTTCGTCGGTGGATCGCACGAAGGCGCGCTGCGCATTGAGTTGCGGATTGGTCTGATAGGCCCGAACCAATGCGGCCTCGATCGTGTCGGCCAGGGCCGGCGTCGGTCCCATGCACGCCAACAAAAGGACCGCTGCCGCGGCTCCGGTGACAACCTTCACCCCACGCATCCCCAATAATCCATCCATTGCTATTCACCACCCGGCTCGAGACCATGAACCGGGCGCCGCTTCGATCGAAGTGAGTCCCGCCTCACCTTATTCCGCAGCTAGGCTGGACGGAACTACCTCGCAACGGAACCCGGTGGAAACTCTTCACGTGGGGCAAACGGGCCACACTTCTGATTCAGAACGGGATTTTAACGCTTCGAATCGCCACCAAGCCGCCACCATGCGAACTCCCTCTCTTCAAGCCGGCCGTGAATCCGCCTTTAGTTGTGAATCCGCATTCGCCGGAACGCCTGGAAAGAGGCCCTCCTCCCTCCGGGACGATGCATCTTATTAGAACACGAAAGCCGGCAAGCGCTCCAGGCCCGGCAGGAGCGGCGCCACGGCATCGAATAGCGGCCGATGCCCGAAATCCCCGTGGGTATGTGTCACGACGGCGGCCCGTTGCGGCTGCGACAAGGCAAACACCCCGACCAATCGCCCACCCTCGCGGAGCTGCTCGTAGAGTTCCTGCGGCACGATCTCGGTGGCACCATTGAGGAAAATGACGTCGAACGGCGCGTCCGCGACGTCGCCCTTCGCCGCCGGCGCCGCGCGCACGGTCACGTTGGCGGCACCGGTCCCCGCAAGCGCGACCTTGGCCTGGTCGGCGAGCGCGGGCTCGCTTTCGGTGGCAAACACCTCCCCGGCGAGCCGTGCGACCACGGCAGCCGCGTAGCCAGTCGCGCAGCCGACGACCAGAACGCGGTCAGTCGAATTGATCTCAGCCGCCTGCAGCATCTTCGCCATCACGGCTGGCTTGATCAGGTAGCGCTTCGTCGCGCCGCCCTCGCTGACATCGAGGTCGAGATCGAGATAGGCCAGCGCGCGCTTGCTTTCGGGAACGAAGGCCTCGCGCGGCACGGCAAGCATCGCGTCGAGAATACGCGCGTCGGTGACGTCACTGGTGCGCACCTGGCCATCGACCATTTTCTGGCGCGCGGTCGAGAAACCGGACATGGGCTGAAACCTGCAAGTCGCGCGGCGCGGCCGCGACGGGAGTGAGACCGCCCGTCTTTTGGAACAAGCAGGATCAAAACGCAACACGCCCGATGGGCCATACCGGCCCCGCGAGTTCTTGCAGGGGAACAGCGCTTATTCGATCGCGACGGCAAGCCGGCCGATCAGCCTCGCAGCTTCGTCAAGACACGTGGAATCGTGCTCTTCGACGATCTGCGCTAGCCGCCGAAGGCATTCGTCGTCGCTCATGGTCGGGATATCGCTCGGGACGATCGAGGGTGTTGTTTTCGGCACCTCGGTGTCGAAGACGGCCATGGAATCACCTCGCAAGGAGCCCTGCTTAACCAAAAATCGACGATGAATGAGTCGATTTGGCGGCTGTCCGCATCAAATCCGCAAAGCGCCACGCGGATGTGACTGAGTCGCGCCCGTCAGGACGAGTCGAATCTGGAGGTTGGATGCGAATCCGCCTTGCCCGAGCCGCGCAAGCGCGAAACCAGGGGCTTAGGAAATTTGGCTAATAGCTTGATTTAATTGAGAGATTGGCTCCCCGGGCTGGATTCGAACCAGCGACCATTCGATTAACAGTCGAATGCTCTACCGCTGAGCTACCGAGGAATGGGCGAAACCGGCGTTTCGCTTGCGGTCAGCCCTATAACAAAGCCTTCCCGGCTTGCAAAGGACCAAATGGACCCTCCGCACAGTTGAAGAGATATAACGGCGCGAACCACCGGGCTGCTCGGCAATCGCCATTTCAGGGCTTCAGGTCGAATCTGGCCTGTCCGGTCTTTGGATCGGCCGGGACGGAAAGATGCTGGTGGATCATCTTCCATTGCCCATCCTTCTTCTGAAACACTCTCGTGCTTCGCGACCAATTCTCGATCTCCGGCGCTGAAGCTGAGCGGTAGCGCATGCGGTTGAGGCCCCACGCGATGGCAATGTCATCGCGCACGATCACCTGAAGATCAGGAATGTCCCATTCGAAGTCGCCCTTGATCAGGTCGAAGCCCTGCTGGCAGACTTCGCGAATGGCATCGATACCGCGGTACTGAAGTGGCGCCACATGTTCATAGGAACGAATATCGGGATCGAGAGGACGCATGGCGCCGTCGATGTCCAGCGCCGATGAAGCGCGCAGCCAGTCGGCGAAAAGAGCGCGGACCTCCTGCTCGTCTGCTGCATTCCTGCTCATATGCTTTTCCTTTCAAGTGGTGATGTCCGAGTTCGGCAGGCGGGCGATGAGCTTGTCGAAGCATTCCTGCCAGCCCTCGGCATTGCTGTCGCGGCGCAGACTGCTGTCGTAGCCAACCTGATGGAACGTCATGTCAGTGCCGCCGCGTGAAGCCTCGAAGGTGACGGTGATCAGAGTCTCCGGTCCTGAGTGGGCGCCATCGACCTGGGTCAGGGTCAGCGCGAGCAAGTTCCCCGGCACCATTTCCCGGAACTCACCGCGCTCGAAATAGACGTGCCCGGTCGAGGAGCGAAAATCGACCCGCCACTTTCCTCCCGGCCGTGCATCAATCTCGCAGCCAGTAACCTCGTAGCCGTCGGTCGCAAACCAATGCCGGATCTGTTCGGCTTCAATCCAGTTGCGGTAGACGAGCTCGGGCGGGGCTGGAAACCAGCGGTGGATGGTGGCGCCCAGCGGCCTCTCGTCCAAGGTCACCTTGCCTCTCTCCATCATTCTCCTCCCGTTTGCTTTGCCAGATGGCTTTCGAGCTTGTCGAAACGCCGCAGCCAGAGCTTGCGATAGTTGGCGAGCCAGGAATCGATCTCGATCAACGGACTGGCGACGATCCGTGACGGACGCCGCTGCGCATCGCGGCCCTTCGTCACCAGGCCCGCCGCTTCCAACACGGCGACATGCTTGGAGACAGCCCGGGGCGTCAGCGCGAACGGCTTGGCCAGTTCGGCGACCGAGGCCTCCCCTTCCAACAGCCGCGCGAGGATGGCCCTGCGCGTCGGATCAGCCAGCGCGCCAAACGTGGCGCTCAACGTGTCTTGGGTTGGCATATTTGGAACCAAATAGTTCTGGAACTGATTGGTTCCTATATGAGCGTGCACCTTTCGTCAAGGGCGCACGCGTTCGAATCGCTTGAGCCGATCGCTCAGCTTTCGGCCGTTGGATGAATCTCCTAATGGGATTTCATCCGCCTAATGGAGCCCGCATGTCTGGTTCGAGCAAATTTGCTGTCGACGGTTTCACAACCATCCCGGCGCTCTTTGAAGAGCCGGACTTGCAAGAGATCGAAAAGCAGGTTCAGCACCGGCTCGCACAGCCGCATGATCCGATGATGAACCGCGTTGGGAACGATCTCGTCCCGTTGCGCTGGAATGATCCAATCGTCACGCGCTTGCTCTGCCGGACATCCGTGCTCGGTCGGATCAGATCTACAGTCGCGGCTGACGACCTGCGCTGGATTTCGGCCTACATCTCATCCAAAGGCGCCTCTACGCCTGCGCTGCTATGGCACCAGGACTGGTGGTGCTGGGACCACTCCATCAGTTTCGCGCCGACCGCCCCGCAGATCGCAATCCTGTGCTACCTCTCAGACACGAGTGACCGGACGGGCGCGTTGCGAGTTCTTCCGGGTTCTCATCTGCGCAGTCTGCCGATCCACTCCGAACTGCCCGAGCCGCATAGCGCAGCCGCCGAGCAGTTGGCGCCCGACCACCCTGCTCTCAGTGACCACGAAGGACAGATCACGCTCAATCTGCGCCGTGGCGATGCAGTGGCGGTGGACTATCGTCTCCTCCATGGAACGCATCCAAATCGCGGCCCTTCACGGCGCGATGCGCTGCTCTTTTCTTTCACGCCGAATTGGCGCTTTCTTCCTGACTCCATTCGCGCGCATCTCGCAATGCATCCGGCCCTGCCAAGTGCTGCTGAATGGCCCACCATCGCCGAGTGGGGAGAAGATCCCTTTCCACGATACGACGGCACGCCGACTTCCCTGCAGATCAATAGAATAGCGCCGCCGCGCACATAGCGTTCACAGCGTCCCGTCGCGTTCGATGCAACGGGATGACTTGTGCCAAGGCCGCCTTGAAACTCGGCACATCATGTAATATACGAAGTTACATGATGCGAGACGGCCGCTCCTCCTCCGTGCTTCATACTCTTTTGCATGGCTGAGCCCGGCGAAGCGCTGAACGCCGTTTTGGACGGAGCTTTCGCCGAAGCGGAGGCGCTACTGCTCGATCGCTTCGGCGCCATCACCATCGCCGATCTCAGTGCGGAATTTTCGCGGCGTCATGTGGCGCACAAGGAAAGGAACCGAAATGCTTCATGACGTGATCGTCATTGGCGGCAGCTACGCCGGCATGGCTGCGGCCCTTCAATTGTTGCGCGCCCGGCGCAAGGTGCTCGTCGTTGACGCAGGCGTCCGGCGCAACCGGTTCGCCTTGGAATCCCATGGCTTTCTTGGTCAGGACGGGGTCGATCCGGCCGAGATCGCGCGCACTGCGCGAGAACAGCTCACGGCCTATCCGACGCTCACATGGCTCGAGGGAACCGCTACCGACGCCAAGCGGCAAGGAGATGGTTTCGCGGTGACAACAGCCGACGGCGAGTTCTATCGTGGCAAGAGGCTTATCCTTGCCACCGGAGTCAGCGATGCACTCCCTCCTCTTGATGGGCTCGCCGAGCGCTGGGGCAGTAGCATCTTTCACTGCCCCTATTGTCACGGATATGAACTGAATGAGGGACGGATCGGTGTAATCGCCACGAGCCCCGACGTGCTCCATCACGTCGTTCTGTTTACGGAATGGGGAGACGTGACGCTCCTGCTCAACGGCGCCTTCGAGCCGGACGCGGACGCCCGCGCCGAGCTTGCTGCACGGGGCGTCATGATCGAGACAGGTCCTATCGCAGGCATCGAAGGCCACGCAGACGTGAGGCTGCAAGACGGACGCGTCCTGCCTTTCGCCGGCCTGTTCACGGCAACGCGCAACGCGCAACGCGCCCTCCACGCCATTGGCTGAGACGCTTGGCTGCGAATTGGAAACGACTCCGTTCGGCACCCAGATCCGAACCGACGAGACCAAGCAAACGACGGTGCGCGGCGCCTTTGCGTGCGGAGACGTCGCGCGAGCACCGCATTCGGTATCGCTTGCGGTCGGCGATGGCGCAATGGCGGGGGTGCATGTGCACCGTTCACTGGTGTTTTGAGGGCCCGCATTGGGGAGCGGTCCAGCAACGTAGCGAGACAACAGACGTTTGCGACGAACGCGCGTCGGGGAAGCTATTTCCGTGCGCAATGTGCTGCGCTGCAACCGCTTGCTCGCGCCACAACACCCTGTGGTTATGGGTCCTCGCTTTCGCGAGGACGACGGCGTGGCGGGCCGCGCGATCAATCGTGAATGCGCCGGCACTCACGGCCGGCGGCACACCAGATCGATCTCGATCAGCGCGTCATAAGCAAGCCCGGTGACGCCGACGCAAGTGCGTGCCGGCAGGCGGTCCGGCGGGAAATAGCTGCGATAGGTTTCGTTCATGGCAGCGTAGTCTTCCTTGAAGCGCGTGAGATAGATGCGCGACATCACGATGTGCTCGAAACCGAGACCGAGACCCTCGAGCACAACGCGCAGATTTTCCATCACCGCCTTGGTCTGCGCGACGATGCCATCAGGCAATACGCCGGGACTAGCGGGCGTGTCCGGCATCTGGCCGGTGACGAAGACAAAGCCGTCGGTCTCGACAGCGTGGCTGAAGGGCGCGACGGGCTTCGGCCCGCCTGCGATCATGTGGAATCTCAATGTCGGTATCCTTCTGTTATCGCGACAGTGCCGCGTCCTCGAACAACCGCTTGCTCAGGATCGCATGCACGCCCCAATTGCCGTCGACGACCTGGGTGACGCCGAAATCGACCGCTGCCGACATCAGCGCGATCGCCTCGTCCTCGCTGAGACCTTTGATGTTCATCAGGAAGCGCCGCATCTTGCGGAAGGCGTCCTTCATCGCAAGGTCGAGCGAGGACGTTGCATAGACCTCGCTCTGTCCCTGCGCGCCGAACTCGGCGAGATAGTTCGGGTGGCTGAAGCCGGTCAGCACCCAATTGGTCGCGGTCTCGATCAGGGGATAGCTGAGATCGGCAAACGGTTGGCCGGCCAGATTGCCTTTCTTGTGCAGGATCACCTGAAACGTGCCGGTCATCGAGCATTCGATCGCCGTCCCGCTCAACTCGCCGTCGCCTTGGGCGGCATGGGGATCGCCGACCGAGAGCAGCGCGCCTGGCACCGATACCGGAAGATAGATGGTCGTCCCCTTGCCGAGCCGCCAATTGTCCAGATTGCCGCCGAAATAGGACGGCGGCACGGAATCGACGAAATCAACTTCGCGCGGCGCGACCGCGATCACGCCGAAATGCGGCCGCAGCGGAATGCGGATGCCGTCGAGCACGGCGTGGCGGCGCCTCACCGAACCAGGCGCGACGGGAATGCCGGGGTAATCGTAGGTGCTATGGACCACGCCGAATGGATCGGTCTGCGGCTCCCAGCGGTAGGAATAAAGCGCACGCGCATGCGGTGTTTCGTCGTGGTCACCTTCGCGACCCGCGAAGTAGATTTCGTAGATCGTCACCGCCTCGCGCGGCTTGGGGCCGGCGAGCAACTCGTTGTAGTGATAGCCCCACCAGGCCGCGACGCTGGAGCCGAATACCCTGCCCTCATAATGCGAATTGCGGCTCGGCCGCGGCACGATATCGAGGATGCGCACCTCCAGGACATCGCCAGGCTGCGCGTCCTTGACAGCGATCGGGCCAGTGCAGATGTGCACGCCGAACCCCTCGCCCGCGCCGCGCCCGAACACCGAGGCGTCCATCGGACCGGCGCCGCGACGGTCGACGTTCTTGCGGTCATTGGTCCAGCCGAACACGCTTTCGGCGCCGGCATCACCCGTGATCATTCTTTCAGGATCATCAGACGCATGCTGGGTCAGGGTTTCGATCGTGATCGTGTCGCCGGAATTGATCTCGGCCTGCGGCGCAAGCGTGCGGCTGAAGTAGCCCCAATGCACGCGGTTCGCGTCGACGGAGAGATGGTGGTGGGCCGCGCGATGCTCCCGTTCCCCTTCGTGCGCCGGCCCCGTTGTGACGGCGGCCATATTCCTTCCGACGCTCGATGGCTGATGCGTTCGCAGTTGCGCAAGCGCCTCCTGCGGCCAGCCGCGCTGACCCGCGGCGATCGACGACGGCGCCGCGCGCTCGGCCTCCTGCTGGCGAAACTCGCGCGGTGGCAGACCAAAGCGATGACGGAAGGCGCGGCTGAAATGCGCGGAGTCGCTAAAGCCGTACCGATAGGCGATCTCCGAGATTGATCGATGCGCCTCGGCCAGGTTCGACAGATCAGCCCAGGCGCGCTGCAGCCGCCGCTCGCGTACATAGTGCGAGAAATTGTCGCCGACGCCCTCGAACAGCTTCTGCAGGTAGCGCTCGGAAATCCCTTCGGCCTGCGCGACACGCGACGGCGCAAGCTCGGGATTGTCGAGGTTGCGCTCGATGCTCTGGCAAATCCGGTGCAGGATCGCGGCTTGCGTGGCCGTACCGGCGACCTCTGAGGCGGGAGAGGTGGACTGGTGCGCAAGCGTCAAGAGAAGATCGACGAGGCTTTGCGCAATGGCCGCCCATTCGACGTCGCTCAGCGTCTCCAGAGTGCGGGAGGTTGCATCCAGCAATCGCGAGAACACATCGGCAAGGCCGGTGGGCGCGACGACGCGGGCTTCGGACGCGATCGGCCTGCCGATGAGGCGGCCGTGCCGCGCTTCGGCTGCAACAGAGAGGATGATCGCGCGCATATCGCGCTGGAACATCAGGCTCCAGTCGCCATGTCGCGGCAGCAGCAGGAGATGGCCAACGGGAACGATACGGTGGCTCGCGCCTTGCCGCAGCATCACGCCGTCCTCGATCGGGAGCAGCGCGATCGGCAATCCCTCGCCCGATTGCGGCAGCGGCGCGATCCCCTGCGATCCCGCCGCGATCCGGGTCAGCGCCACGCCCACGGCGTTGCGATGCGAGGCCGTCGCGTGACCGTCGTCGAATGCGCTTGCGGAAGCCGGCTGCAGGCCGACCGCAGCCAGCACGTCCCGCCAGGCCTCCAGGCGGTCGTCTCGCGCGTAGGATTCACTCGTGAACGGACGGAAGCTCATCGGTTCAACCCAATCAGGGCCGATCGAAGCAACCCGCGTGCCAGACAAGCGCAGTCCTCCGCCAAAATGGCGGCGTCAAAACGACGCCGGCAAATTCAACCCATGATCAAAAGCGGTCCATTCTCAAGGCATTAGTCGCACCTGAAGACGTTCTTGCGGATCGTGCCGTGCACGCCCCAATTGGCGTCGACCACCTGGGTAACGCCGAAATCGGCGCCGACCGACATCAACGAGATCGCCTCGTCTTCGCTCAGCCGGTGCACGGTCATCAGGAACCGCCGCAGCTTGCGGAACGCGTCTCGCATCGCACGGTCGAGGCTGGAATGGTTGGCAATCTCGGTCTGCGCACCGGCGCCGAGCTCGGCGAGATAGTTCGGATAGGTGAAGCCATAGACCGACCAGGCATGGTCGGTCTCCAGCATCGGATGCGTGAGGCCCTCGAGCGCGGTTCCGCCGAGATCATTGTTCTTGTGCAGGATAAATTCGAAATCCCCGGTCAGCGAGGTCTCGATCGCGGTGCCGCCGAGTTCGCTGTCGCCTTGTGCGGCATGGGGATCGCCGACCGAGAAGAACGCGCCGGGGACGGTCACCGGATAATACATCCGCGCGCCCTTCCCGATCCGCCAGTCGTCGATATTGCCGCCGGTATAGCTCGGCGGGATCGAGCTGACGAAGTCGGCCTCCGACGGCGCCAGCCCCATCGTTCCAAAGTGCAGCCGCGCCGGCACCTTGATGCCGGTGAGGATGTTCTCACGCTTGCGGATGGTCGCATGGTCGACCCGCACGCCGGGATAATCGATGGTGGCGTGCACGATGCCATCAGGGTCGGTCTGCGGCGTCCAGACGTAGTTGTAGACGGCCTTCGCGAACGGCTCGCCCGAGGTGTCGAGCTCGAAAATCGTGATCACCTCGCGCGGCTTCGGCTCTTCGATGAGATCGTGATAATGGAAGCCCCAATTGGCTGCGACGTTCGAGCCGAAGCAGCGGCCGGCGTGGCAAGCGCTGCAGCTCGGACGCGGCCTGATGTCGAGGATGCGCACCTCCAGAACATCGCCGGGCTCGGCGTTCTCGATCGCAACCGGCCCGGTCAAAAGGTGTACGCCAAGCCCCTCGCCCGCGCCGCGGATGAACGGCCCCTCGGTCGGGCCGGAACCGCGGCGCGCCACCGCCTTGTGCTCGCGCGTCCAGTGGAACACGCTCTCGGCCCCGGGATCGCCTGCGATCATCCGCTCGTAATCGTCATTGGCGTGATGGGTCAGCGTCTCAATGGTGGCGCGGTCGCCCGAGCGCAATGTCAGCGCTGGCGCGACCTTCTTGCTGAAGTAGCCCCAGTGGACGGTGGCCGGCGAGACCGGCAGCGTAAAGTGCCTCATGCAAGTGCCTCTTCGGGGGATCGGAACGATCGAAGTTCTGGCGCGTGACGCTTCATCTCACCGGCTCCGGCGTCTTGTCGGCTTCCATCACGCTGAGGAAGCGCGCGGTGACGGGATGGCGCGGATTGGACAGCACCTCATGCGCCGGCCCCTCCTCCAGGATCCTGCCGCCGCTCAGGAAGGCGACGCGGTCGGCCACCTCATCGGCGAAGCGGATCTGATGCGTCGAGATGATCATGGTCAGGCCGTCGTCGATGGCGAGCCGCCGGATCACTTCCAGGACTTCGTTGACGAGTTCGGGATCGAGTGCCGAGGTCGGCTCGTCCAGAAGCAGCACGCTCGGGTTCGGCGCCAGCGCACGGGCGATCGCCACCCGCTGCTGCTGCCCGCCCGACAGGTGCCGCGGCAGCGCATCAGCGCGATGGCTCAGGCCGACGCGGTCGAGCAGTTCGCGTGCGCGACGCTCGGCGTCAATTCGTGTCATGCCATGGACCCAGCGCAAGGGACCCGCGACGTTCTCCTTGGCCGTCAGGTGGCTGAACAGGTTGAACTGCTGGAACACCATGCCGACACCGACATTGGCGCGCTCATTGGCGATCGCGCGCGGCGACAGCGGCCTGCCGTCGTCGTCGAAGCCGAGCCGCCGTCCCCCGACACGCACCGTGCCGGCATCCCAATTCTCCAGATGATTGATGCAGCGCAGCAGCGTGCTCTTGCCGGAGCCGCTGGGTCCGAGCAGCGCGATGACCTCGCCGACGCGAACCGTGAGATCCAAGCCGTCGAGCACATCTTGCGCGCCATAGCTCTTGCGCAGATCCTTCACCTCGACGGCGACATTGTTGCGCGCGATCGTCGCGGTGCGTCTGGCACGCTCCTCCGGCGTCAGCGTCCTCGACAGCGGCGCCGGAATGTCCGGCTCTATGCGTGCCGCAACGTCGACCGGCGGCGCAGTCTTCTCCGCAAGCTCCAGCTTGGTCAGGAGATCCATCCGACGCCAGGGCAGATAATCGGCGAGCGTGCGCTTACGTGAGGCACGATCGAGATCGAGCAACCATTCCAAGGCGAGCTGAATGCCGCTGATCGCGCCGGTCAGCACAAGATAGATCAAGCCGGAGGCGAAGAAGATCGAGAAAAAATCGAAGGTCGAGGACGCAAGCTGCGTGCTTCGCAGCGTCAATTCCTGGACCGCGATCACCGAGGCCAGCGACGAATTCTTCAACGCGCTGACGGACTCATTGCCGAAGGCCGGGATCATAGTGCGAATCGCCTGCGGCGCGATCACCCGCCGCATCAGCACTGCCGGCGTCATGCCGAGCGCCTGTCCCGCTGATATCTGTCCGCGCTCGACGCCGAGCACGCCGGCGCGCAGCATCTCGGCAATGAATGGCGCCTCGTTGCAGGCGAGCGCGAGGCCGGCCGCCAGCACGGCCGGCAGTTTGATGCCGATATGCGGCAGCGCGTCGTAGGCGAACACCATCTGCAGGATCAGCGGCGTGCCGCGGAAGATCACGGTGTAGCCGCGCGCGATCGCCGACAGCCACCAGAGGTGGCTGAGCTGCATCCAGGCCAGGATCAGGCCGAGGATCAGCCCGCCTGCGAGCCCGAGGGCGGTCACCTCCAGGGTGAGCTCGATGCCCGCGAGCAGGTAAGGCAGGCTGAGATAGTGCAGGAACAGGGACATCAGTTAACGGTCAGCAGGCCCGGTTCCTTGAGATTGTCGGGATCAAGTCCCCACTTCTTGAGCAGCGCGAGCTGATCGCCGGACTTGTAAATCTCCGTCAGTGCGGCCATCACCGCGTCGCGAAACTTCGGCTTGTCCTTGGGCACGGCGATGCCGACAGAGTACGGGATCGTCACCGCGATCGCCTTCTCGAGCTTGTCCGGATAGGCCTTCACCGCGTTGTCGACGGTGTTGACGTCGTTGATGTAGGTGTCGGCCCGGCCGGCCAGGATCGCCTGGATGCAGTTGGCGTTGTTGTCATAGAGCTGCAGCGTCGGCTCGGGCTTGCCGGCAGCTTTGCACTGGGGAATCAGGGCCTGCACCAGCGGCACCTCGACGAAGCCGGTGTTTTCGGCCGCCGCCGCGCCGCACAGCGACAGGTTGATGCCGTTGATGCCCTTCGGATTGCCCTTGGCAACCAGCACGCCGTCGAACACCTTCGAATAGGTAATGAAGTCGGCCGCCTTGGCGCGCTCCTCGGTCGCGTAGATGTCCGAGATCACGATGTCGGCCTGCCCGCTGGCGAGCGTCGTCAGCAATGCGGCAAAAGTCACGGCCTTGTAGGTCAGTTTGAAGCCGAGGCATTCACCGATCATTTCGCCGAGATCGATGTCGAAGCCGACATACTTGCTCGGGTCTTTCGGGTCGATCGATTCATAGCCCGGCGTATGCGGGTTGATCGCGTTGACGAGCGTCTTGCCCTTCCAGTCCGGATATTTCTCCTGAAGCGCCGCGCATGCCGCCGGCGCCGCCGCCTGCGCGCTTAGCGGCACTAGACATCCCGCGGCGACGATCGCGCCCAGAATCGCGCGACGCCACGGAAGTGACGCGTGCCGTGCTTCCCCACAAAGCCATTTCTGCATGTTGCCAGCTCCTCCGACGTTGTCATGGCCACGGCCATGTCCCAAAGCTCGGAACGAAGGCTACGGGGAACCGCTCCGCAAAAGCTTGTCTGGCGGCGTACAAAAAATTGGATGAAGCGGGCCTGCGGTTTGGGCAACGGCTGCTCAAATTGTATTCGAGTCATGGCCGGACGTTTGGGGCGCGCGATTCACTGCTCGAACACCGCGGAGCACACCGCGCTCAGACTAGCCTTCTGCCGACGCAGGCAGGCGACGGGCGCGGCTTTTCAAGGCTGCCGATCGCGTAACGCTTGCCTTCATGACCGCGTCTCCCTAAGCTCAATCCTGCCTGCTCCACTGCAGGCGAGATTGGGACTTACGCGAATTCATTTTGGTCAAATGTGATTTTTCTCACAGTGCGGTGGGACCGCGCCGGCAATAGCGTTCATACGGCACTAGCAAGACTCTGGTAACCAAGTGAGGGGGCGGCTGCCGGATCGCTAAAATTGAAGCGATCCGCTCAATCCGCCCACAAACCCATTTTGCGACGTTGCGCTCACAACCCCCGGAGAGCGCAATGAGCGAAGCTGAATTTGATCTGGTGTTGGACGCTGTGCGAGCAGCCGTCGCCCCGACGCCGCAGGAGGATTTCATGGCTCAGCCATTGCCCCGCTTCCAGCCGCCGCCACGCCCGGCGAATGACAACCAGACGCCCTGGCCGCTCATCCCATTTCCGGATGGTTGGTACGCCTCCTGCTAAAGAGCGCCGCAATGCCGGCGACGCAGTTGGAGTTTCAGAATTCTGCAGGAACCGGTTCGGGGCCGGTTGCCTAAGTCCTTGAACCTCTGTATTGATCCGCCCCGCTTGAGGCCACGTGGCGGAGTGGTTACGCAACGGTCTGCAAAACCGTGTACACCAGTTCAATTCTGGTCGTGGCCTCCACTCATACAATCAATGGCTTACGCCTGATAGATGAGGCGTCGCTTTCATCGCTTCCGTCGCCGAAAATCGCGCTTTTTCGGCTTTGGGGCGAGTTCCGGCATCGTCCGCTGCACCTGGCGATATCTTGCCAGCATCCGCTCGAAGCTCGCATTCAGGGTTTCGGCAATGTCCGGCCGCTTTTCGAGCGCGGCGAGCAGCAGGCCGGCCGCCTCGATCGTGGAAAGTCCATCGCGGCGCGGTTCGCGGCGAAGCTGGCCGTAGCGTGACGGCTGGCGGGGGCCCAGAATCACCCGCTGGCATTTCAGCATCCAGGGATTGCGCCACCACAGCGCCTTGGCCTGGCTCCAGGTGCCATCGAGCAGCACGATGCCTTCGATGCGTCCGAGGACGCTACGCTGGTTCGGCTCCAGCTCGGCCTTGCGGTCGACGGCAACGACCTCCGCATCGGTGTCGAGATCGGCGACCTTGGCGGAGCCGAGATAGAGCACCGCCCAGCGCGACGGGTCCGCCACCGGTCGCCCCAGCGCCTTCGACAGGCTCGGCCAGGACAGCCCGATCCGCACCACCGCGTCCTCGAAGTGGCGCGCGGTCAGCCGTGCGGTGCCGAGCGCCCTATCCTGCTCCTGCGGATGCTGCAGAATCAGGAGCCCGATCCGGCTCTCGATCGGCGTAACACTGTCGCAGATGCACAGCGGCATCGGCTTGCCGCAATGCGGGCAGTCCGCGACCGGCTCGGCAAGGATTGTCTGATCTGATTCCGTCATCCGCCCGCTATACGCTACGCGGCCGCCAATTCAACTATTCCGCGGGCGCTGCCAGCGCGGCAGGTTCGGCGCGCCGCCGCAACCGGTCGATCAACAGGTAAATCACCGGCGTGGTGTAGAGCGTCAGGATCTGCGAAACGAACAGGCCGCCGATGATGGTGATGCCGAGCGGCCGGCGCAGCTCCGTCCCGGGACCGGTGGCGAGCACCAGCGGAATGCCGGCAAACAGCGCCGCCATGGTCGTCATCAGGATCGGCCGGAACCTTGCGCTGCAGGCCTCGAAGATCGCGTCCGCCGAGGACAGGCCGCGCTGCCGCTCGGCGTCCAGCGCGAAATCGACCATCATGATGCCGTTCTTCTTGACGATGCCGATCAAGAGGATGATGCCGACAAAGGCGATCACGGTCAGGGGCGTACCGGTCAGTTGCAGAGCCAGCAGCGCGCCCAGTCCTGCGGAGGGCAAGGTC
This sequence comes from Bradyrhizobium sp. LeoB3, assembly GCF_055456055.1. Classification (NCBI taxonomy): domain Bacteria; kingdom Pseudomonadati; phylum Pseudomonadota; class Alphaproteobacteria; order Hyphomicrobiales; family Nitrobacteraceae; genus Bradyrhizobium; species Bradyrhizobium sp. LeoB3. The sequence continues at coordinate 83,376 of NZ_JBVBEF010000006.1, read as the reverse complement.
GAGATGATTGTCAGCGGATGCGCCAGGCTCTCATAGAGCACCCCGAGCACGATATACATCGCGACCAGCGCCCCCAGGATCAGGAGCGGCTGCCTTCCGCTGGTCTTGTTGAAGTCGCCGGCGTTGCCGTCAAAGCTGCCACGGATGCCTTCGGGCATATGCAATTCATCGACCGCGCGCTGGATATTCGACGTCGCCTGCTCCAGCGGCACGTTCGGCAGCAGATTGAACGATACCGTGGTCGAGGGAAAGGACTGCGTGTGATAGACGGCGAGCGGCGCCAGCCCTCGCTGATAGTGGACCACAGCCGACAAGGGCACCTGGGCGCCGTTGGCGCCCGCCACGTAGATTCGCTCGAGATTGGACGGATCGGTCTGGAATTTCGGATCGATCTCCAGCACCACCATGTATTGGTTGCGCTGGGTATAGACGATCGAGATCTGCCGCTGCGAGAAAGCGTTGTTGAGCGCGTTGTCGATATCCTGCACACGGACGCCGAGGCTTGAGGCGGTCTTGCGGTCGATCACCAGGTTGAGCTGCAATCCGCCGGGGTCGCGATCGCTGGAGACGTCGGTGATACCTTCGACGGTCTCCATGCGCTTGGCGACGATCGGCGCCCACTTCTGCAACAAATCGAGATCGGCGCTCGAGAGCGTGTACTGGTAGTCGGAATCGCTCTGTCGCCCGCCGGCGCGGACGTCCTGAGCCGCGAACATGAACAGACGGATCCCCGGCACCATGAACAGGTTGCGGCGCAGGCGATCGATCACAAGCTGTGTCGAAACTCCCCCCCGCTCCTCCGGCGATTTCAGGCTGATGAACATGGTGCCACGGCTGGCGCCGCCGCCCATCCCGCCGCTCCCAAGCGATGAGCCGATGCCGGCGACCGCGGGATCGGCCATCACGATGTCGGCCACCTGTTGCTGCAGCTTGAGCATGGCCTGGAACGAGGTGTCAGCCGATGCCCGCGTCGCGCCGATGACGAAGCCGCTGTCGTCGGTCGGAAAATAGCCCTTCGGCGTCTTGATGTAGAGCGTCACGGTCAGCGCGATGGTGGCAAAGAACACGAGCAAGGTCAGGAACGGAAAATCGAGCACGCCGCGCAGCGTCCACGTATAGAAGCGCACGATGCGCGACAGGGTTCCCTCGATCAGGCGGTCGAACCAGGTGGCGCGGGCGGAGGTCGCTTCCTTGATGTAGTGCACGCAGATCATCGGAGTGATCGTCAGCGACACCAAGGTCGAGACCAGGATGGCGAAGGTCAGCGTCAGCGAGAATTCGCGGAGCAGCCGTCCGACGATACCGTCCATGAAAATCAGGGGCGTGAAGGCGGCGATCAGCGACAGCGAGATCGAAACCACGGTGAAGCCGATCTGCTTGGCCCCCTCCAGCGCCGCCGGATAAGGCGCCATGCCCTGCTCGAGATTGCGGTACATGTTCTCGATCATCACGATCGCATCGTCGACCACGAAGCCGACCGAGATCGCCAGCGCCATCAGTGACAGATTGTCGATCGAGAAACCGGCGAGCCACATGCCGGCGCAGGTGCCCGCCAGCGCCAACGGCACCGAGACGCCCGCCGCAATCGTCGGCGTCAAGCGGCGCAGGAACACGAACACCACCACCATGACCAGCCCGGCGGTGGCAAGCAGCGTCAGTTGCATGTCGAGCACGCTGGCGCGGATGGTGCCGGTGCGGTCCACGAGCGTGGAAATCTCGAGACCGGCGGGAATCCACTGCTTCAGCTCCGGCAGCATCGCCGTCACCCGGTCGACGGTATCGATGACGTTGGCATCGCCCTGCTTGGTGATCTGGATCAGGACCGCCGGCTGCTTGTTGAACCAGGCGACCGAGCGGACGTTGCGTACGCTGTCTTCGATCTCGGCGACATCCGACAGGCGGACGAAATTGCCGCTCGAGCTCTTGATCAGGATGTTGCGGAACTCGGCGGCGGTCCGCATCTGCGGATTGATCGAGAGCGTCTCGCTCTGGCGGCCGCCATTGAAGATGCCGACCGGTCCGAGCGGATTGGCGTTGACGATGGCCTGGCGGACGTCCTCGGTCGCAATGCCGGCATTCGACAGCGCGACCGGATTGAGCGAGATCCGCACCGCCGGCTGATCAGCGCCCGAGACCGTGACCTCGCCCACTCCCGGCACTTGCGAGATGCGCTGCGCGAGCACGGTATCCGCGACGTCGTACATCGCGCTGGTCGACATCGTCTTCGATGTCAGCGCCAGCACGAATACCGGCGCCGCCGCTGGATTGGCCTTCCTGAAGATCGGCAATGTCGGCAGGTCGGTCGGCAGATCCGCCATCGAGGCGTTGATTGCCGCCTGCACGTCGCGCGCAGCGCGGTCAATATTGCGTCCGATCGCGAACTGCACCTGGATGCTGGTGCTGCCGAGCGAGCTCACCGACGTGATCTGCTCCACGTCCGCGATCTCACCGAGCCGGCGCTCCAGCGGCGCCGCCACTGTCGCAGCCATCACCGAAGGGTCGGCGCCCGGCCGCGACGCGAACACCCTGATCATCGGAAAATCGACGTTCGGAACCGACGCCACCGGCAGGAACTCGTACGCCACGATCCCAAGCAGGAAGAGCCCGATCGCCATCAGCGTGGTGCCGACCGGACGGCGGATGAAGGGTTCCGAGATCGAGATCGATGCCATCACTGCATCCCCTCGGTCGCCCCCGCGACCGGCGGGCCCTGCGGCCCCGGGTTTGGCAGCGCGTGCTCGATCCTGCGGTTCAGCCGGTCGAGCGCGAGGTAGATCACGGGCGTCGTGTAGAGCGTCAGCAACTGGCTGAGCAGGAGGCCGCCGATGATGGAGATGCCGAGCGGGAAGCGCAGCTCGGCGCCGGTGCCGCTTTCGATCGCAAGCGGCAGCGCGCCGAACAGCGCCGCCAATGTCGTCATCATGATCGGCCGGAAGCGCAAGAGGCAGGCCTGCACGATCGCGTCATAGGGTGACATGCCCTTGTGCCGCTCAGCCTCCAGCGCGAAGTCGATCATCATGATCGCGTTCTTCTTGACGATACCCATCAGCAGAATGATGCCGATCAGGCCGATGACCGAAAGGTCCTGCCCGAACAGCATCAGCGCCAGGATGGCGCCGACACCAGCCGAAGGCAGCGTCGACAGGATCGTGATCGGGTGGATGTAGCTCTCATAGAGCACGCCCAGCACGATGTAGATCGTGATGATCGCGGCGAGGATCAGCCAGGGCTGGCCCGCGAGCGATCTGGAAAATTCCGCGGCGTCGCCGGTATAGACTCCGACGATGCTGTTGGGCATGCCGATCCGGGTCTCGATCGCCTTCACCGCTGCAACGGCATCGCCGAGCGCCTCGCCGGGCGCGAGGTTGAAGCTGAGCGACACCGCCGGGAATTGCGCCTGGTGCGAGATCGCAAGCGGCGCCGTGGTGCGCGTCAGCGTCGCCACTGCCGACAGCGGCACCTGCGCGCCGTTCACTCCGGGCAAATACAGCTTGTCGAGGATCGACGGATCGCGCTGATACATCGGCAGCGCCTCGAGCACGACGCGGTACTGGTTGGCCTGCCCGTAAATGGTCGAAATCTGCCGCTGCGCGAATGCGTCGTTCAGGGTGTCGTTGACGGCCTGCAGGCTGACGCCAAGCTGGCCGGCGCGCTGACGATTGATATCGAGTGCCGCCCGCAGGCCGGCCTCCTGCGCCTCCGACGACACGTCGCGGAACATCGGATCACGCCGCATCTCGGCGACCAGCTTGCCCGCCCAGAGCGAGACTTCCTTCGCGTCCGTGCCGTTCAGCGTGTATTGGTACTGCGACCGGCTCGACTGTGTCGAAATCTGCACGTCCTGCACCGGCTGGAAATAGATGGTCATGCCGGGGATCAAGGCCGTCTTCTGCTTCAGCCGCGCCACCACCTTCGAAATGTCGTCGCGGCGCTCGCCGAGCGGCTTGAGCGTCATCACGAGCCGGCCGACATTGGTGGTCGGGTTGACCGAACCGGCGCCGATCACGGAAACCACGCCGGTCACGTCGGGGTCCGACTTGATCAGGTCCGCCGCCTTGCTCTGTCGCGCCTGCATTTCAGCGAAAGAGACGTCCGGGCCGGCCTCGGTTACCGCAGTGATCGAGGACGTATCCTGGAGCGGCAGGAAGCCCTTCGGCGCGATCACATACATGAACAGCGTGAGCGCGATGGTGGCGAAGGTCACCAGCAGCGTCGCGCGCTGGCGCTGCAGTACCCACAACAGCGTGCGATGGTAGAACTCGACCATGCGGTCGATGAAGCGGCTGATGGCGCCAAGGCCCGGCAGCACGAATTCCTCGTCGACGCGCTTCAAGAGCCGCGAGCACATCATCGGCGTCAGCGTCAGCGAGACCACCGCCGAAGTCACGACCGCGATCGTCAACGTCAGCGCAAACTCGCGGAACATGCGCCCGACCAGCCCGGACATGAACAGCAGCGGAATGAAGACCGCGATCAACGACAGCGTCAGCGAGATCACGGTGAAGCCGATCTCGCTCGCGCCCTTGAGCGCCGCTTCCATGACCGACTCGCCCTCCTCCATGTGGCGGACGATGTTCTCGATCATCACGATGGCGTCGTCGACCACGAATCCGGTGCCGATCGTCAGCGCCATCAGCGACAGATTGTCGAGGCTGAAGCCGGCAAAATACATGATGCCGAAGCTCGTGATCAGCGACAACGGCAGCGCGACGCCCGCGATCAGCGTGGCGCGCAGTGACCGCAGGAACAGCAGCACGACCAGCGTCACCAGCACGACACTCAGGATCAGCGTGAACTGCACGTCGCGTACGGAGGCGCGGATGGTGACGGTGCGATCGCTGACGACGGTCAGGTTGACGCCGGCCGGAATCAGCCGCTGCAGCCGCGGGATCTCGTCGCGGATCTGGCGGACGACCTCGATGACATTGGCGCCGGGTTGGCGCTGGATGTCGATAATAACAGCCGGTGTGCCCTGATACCAACCGCCGGTGCGGTCGTTCTCGAGCCCATCCACGATCACGGCCACGTCGCCGATCGTCACCGGCGAGCCGTTGCGATAGGCGATGATGATCGGCTTGTACGCTTCCGCCACCGCGATCTGGTCATTGGCGGCGATCGTATAGGCTTGCTGCGCGCCGTCGAGCGATCCCTTCGGGCCCGAGACGTTGGCGCCGGCAATCGCGTTGCGCAGGTCCTCCATCGAGATGCCATAGGCTGCAAGCCGCGCCAGATCGGCCTGCACCCGCACCGCCGGTTTCAGGCCGCCCAATACGGCGACGCGGCCGACACCCGAAATTTGGCTCAGCCGCTGGCCGAGGATGGTGTCGGCGAGGTCGCTCATCGCGCGCAGCGAGATCGTCTCCGACGTGAGCGCCAGCGTCATGACCGGCGCATCCGCTGGATTTACCTTGGCGTAGACGGGCGGGTACGGAAGGTTCTTCGGCAATACGCCGGCGGCGGCATTGATCGCGGCCTGGACGTCCTGGGTCGCGCCATCGATGTCGCGGTTGAGATCGAACTGCAGCGAAATCTGGCTGACGCCGAACGAACTGGTCGAGTTCATCGACGACAGCGACGGGATTTGTCCAAGCTGGCGTTCGAGCGGTGCCGTGATCAGGGAAGCGATCACGTCGGGGCTGGCGCCCGGCAGTTGCGTCGACACTTGCACTGTCGGGAAATCGACCTGGGGCAGCGCCGAGACCGGCAGCGCGAAATAGCCGAGAGCACCGCCGATCAAAAGCGCGATCCCGAGCAGCGAGGTCGCGATCGGCCGGCGGATGAACGGTTCAGAGACGCCCATGGCTTTGCGTACTCGTCCTTGCGAAGTGATCTCTTTGCTGGAGCATGATCTTTTCGGAAAACCGGTTTCCACTTTTCCGGATCATGCTCTGGGATAATCGTCGCGTCACGGCTGCGACTTCGCTGCGCCGCCTGACGTTTCACCCCCCGTTGCTGCCCCGCTCGAGCCCTTCTGATCGCCTTCGCCCTGCGTGCGCTCGCGCCGCGAACGATGCTCGCCGTCCTTCGCTTGACCATCCTTGGCCTGACCATCCTTGGCCTGGCCGTTCTTGGCATCCGGGCTGCGGCTGCGCTTGCGCGGCGCGAGATCGGCGGTCGGCGCGGCATCGTCCTTGCCGATGATGACTTTCGATCCATCGGCGAGATTGGCAAATCCCGTGGTGACGACGCGGTCGGAGGCCGTGATCCCCTTGCCGATCACGGCGTCATGCTCGTTCTGCTGAATGACCGTCACTGGTTTTGCAGTGGCGATATTGTCCTCGCCGATCACATAGCTGAAGGTTCCGGCTGGCCCGCGCTGCACGGCCGAGGTCGGCACCACGATCGCCTTCGGCAGCGTCTCGACTTTCAGACGCACATTGACGAATTGGCCGGGCCAGAGCTGGAAATTGCCGTTGGGAAATTCGGCCTTCAGTTTCAGCGTACCGGTGGTCGGGTCGACCTGATTGTCGATGCCGGTAAGTTTGCCGGTATCGATCACAGTCACGCCGTCATTGCCGAACACGTCGACCGCGAGCGTGCCCTGGCCGGCGGCGGCATTCACCCGCACGATCTGCTGCTGCGGCAGGCTGAACCACACCGCGATCGGCTGCAACTGGGTGAGCACAACGAGGCCGGTGGTGTCGGAGGCATGAATGATGTTGCCCTGGTCGACCTGGCGGAGGCCCGCGCGCCCTGAGATTGGCGCAATGACCTTGGTGTAGCTCAGCGTCGCCGCCGCGTTGTCGATCGCGGCCTGATCGGCCTTCACCAGCGCTTCCTGCTGCGCAACGACCGCCTTCTGGGTGTCAGCTTGCTGCTTTGAGCCCGCGTTGGTTTGGGCGAGCTGCTGGTAGCGGGCGAGGTCGAGCCGCTGATTGGCGAGCAGCGCCTCATCCTGCGCCTTCTTGGCGACGGCCTGATCGTACTGGGCCTGATAGATCGCGGGATCGATTTCGGCGAGCACGTCGTCCTTCTTGACGTCCTGCCCCTCGACAAAGTTCACCTTGATCAGCTTGCCGTCGACCTGCGAGCGAACCGTAACGGTATTTAGCGCACGCACCGAGCCGACGCCGTCCAGATAGACCGGCATGTCCTGCACGCGCGGCATGGCCGCCAGCACCGGCACCGGCAGGTCCGGCCGCGCGTTGGCATTGTGGCCGCCGCCCTTCTGTTGCCAGGCCAGCCAGCCGATATAGCCGAGGCCGCCGAGGATCACGGCGGCAATGATCAGCGATACCATCCGCTTGAGCAGGCGCGGCAACAAGCCCTGCTTCTTCACCTCCGCAGCCTTCGCGTTGTCCTTTGCTTCCGGCTTAAAGAGCATCGACCGATCTCTCCACCTTTGGCTCCCAGCCGCCACCCAGGGCCTGATACAGGCTGATGATCGCCTGCAGCCGCGCCAGTTGCGCCTGCCACAGCGCGTCCTCGGCCTGGAACAGAGTCTGTTGAGTCTGTAGCACAGTTACGATGTCAGCAGTTCCAGCCCGCAACTGCTGTTCGGCCAGTTGGAATGCCCGCTGTGACGACGCCACGACGTCACGCTGCAGCTTCAGCCGGATCGTAGTCTCGCGGATCGCCACCAGCGCGTTGTCGACGTCGGCAAAGGATTGCACCACTGTCTTGCGATAGGTTTGCAGCAGTTCTTCCTGCTGCGCCTGCGTCAACTCGAAATTGCCGAGGATCCGCCCGCCGTCGAAGATCGGCTGCGTCGCGCCGCCGACCAGGCTGAAGAAGGCGGCATGCGGCTGGAATAGTGCCGACAGCGCCGAACTCTGATAGCCGCCTTGTCCGGTCAACTGGATACTCGGAAAGAACTGCGCGCGGGCGCTGCCGACATTGGCGGTGGCGGCGGCGAGCTGCGCCTCCTGTCGCCTGATGTCGGGACGCTGCGTCAGCAATGCCGACGGCAAGCCCGGCGTCACCCGGGGAATGGCGATGTTGTTGAGCGAGCCGCCGGTGACGCGCACGCTCTCCGGCGGCCGCGACACCAGCGTCGCCAGCGCATTGATGTTCTGGTCGAGGGTTTGCCGCAGCGGCGGCACCAGCGCGCGCTGATTGGCCACCAAGCTCTCCTGCTGCGCGACATCGAGATCGGTGCCGGTGCCGGCCTTGAAGCGATCCTTGATCGCGTTGAGGACACGCTCGGCGCTGGCGATGTTGCGCTGGGCGGTGCGAATTCGATCCTGCGACGTCAGCACCTGGAAATAGGCGTTGGCGACGGCGGTCAGCGTGGTCAGCGCCACCACCTCGCGGTCGAAGCGGCTGGCGACCGCGGTCTCTTCAGCCGCCTGCGCAGCGTCGCGGTTCTGGCCCCAGAAATCGAGCTGATAGCTCGCGGCAAGCGAGGCGTTGTAATTGACCACCTCGCGCCCGCCGATGCTGAGGCCACTCGCGCTCGATCCGGAGGTACGTGAATACGTCTCGGACCCAGAGCCGGAGAGCGTCGGCAGCAAGGCCGCGCCGGCGATCCGAGCCTGCGCGTCCGCCTGCTTGAAACGCGCCACTGCCGCCGCGATGTCCAGATTGACCCGCTGGGCTTCTTCCATCAGCGTCGTTAGTTCTGTCGAGCGAAAGCCGCGCCACCAGTCGAGCGTCGGCGGCGCGTCGGAGGCCTTTGCCGGCCGCGCCGCCTTGTAGCCGCCGGGAATATCCAGCGCAGGATCGGGAATATCCTTGGTCAGGATGCAGCCGGCCAAACTCGCGGCAATCACAAAACCCGCAAACATGCGCAACACGCCTCGCAGGCTTGGCACAGGCGCGCGCGGCCGTGCGCTGACAGCAGCCCCCCGGATGCGTTGGGTCACCTCCGTTCTCCTCCGCGCGCCGAATCAAGTCGCGATGAGTTCGCAACGCGTTGGGGGATGGTCTGTCGAACGTTCACGGAGTGATGCTTCCAATGGAACCGCGCCGTCATACTACTCCGAGGGCATGGCAAGCGGACAGTCCTGCCAACCCGACGAGAGACTCCGGCCAAGTTCAACCAGGGAACCGCCGAATAGCAAGTTGTCCTTATGTTACGGGCCTTACTTCAATTTCGTCGGCACCGGAAGCTGCCGGAATCTTACGAAGATTTCATGGGGATTTCCGAGCGCCTGTTGCCCCAAATCCCCAATGCTCCGACGCCATCCGGCGGCCCATTTCGCGGACCGAGAGTCGCGAGGCAGATTGCCGCGGACCGGTGGGTCGATTCGGGCCGTCGCGCACCGCGGCGCAAGGGTCTTTCCCTTTTGCCGCCCCCGCACTAGGGTCAGTCGGGAGCGAAATAACCGGCAAAGAATACCCCCGACATGACAATCAACAACGACGTCGTCGAAGCCATCGGCAATACGCCGCTCATCAAGCTGAAGCGTGCCTCCGAGCTGACCGGATGCACCATCCTGGGCAAGGCCGAGTTCATGAATCCCGGTCAGTCGGTCAAGGACCGCGCCGGCAAATGGATGATCCTGGAGGCCGAGAAACGTGGCGCGCTCAAGCCGGGCGGGCTGGTGGTGGAATCGACCGCCGGCAATACCGGCATCGGGCTTGCGGTTGTCGCCAGCGCCCGCGGCTACCGGACCCTGATCCTGATCCCGGAAACCCAGAGCCGAGAAAAGAAGGACATGCTGCGGCTGTGCGGTGCCGAATTGATCGAGGTGCCGCAGCTGCCCTACTCCAATCCGAACAACTATCAGCATGTCGGCAAACGGCTGGCTGACGAACTTCGCAAGTCCGAGCCGAACGGCGTGTTGTTCGCCGACCAGTGGAACAACCTCGACAATGCCAAGGCGCACTACGACTCGACCGGCCCGGAGATCTGGCAGCAGACCGGCGGCAAGGTCGACGGTTTCATCTGCTCGGTCGGTACCGGTGGCACGCTCGCCGGCACCAGCCGCTATTTGAAGGAAAAGAACAACGCCATCGTCACTGCCTGCGCCGATCCGCACGGCTTCGCGATGTACGAACTGTTCAAGCATGGCGAGGCCAAATCGACGCCGGGCGACTCGATCACCGAGGGCATCGGTCTTGGCCGCGTCACGTCCATCATCGAGACCGCCAAGGTCGATGACGCCTTCCTGATTTCCGACGAAGAAGCGGTCACCGTGATTTACGAACTCCTGGAGCATGAGGGCCTCTGCCTCGGCGGCTCGACCGGCATCAACATCGCCGGCGCGATCCACCTGGCAAAACAGCTCGGGCCCGGCAAGACGATCGTCACGATTCTCGCCGACTCCGGCAACCGCTATCAGTCCAAGCTCTTCAATCCGGATTTCATGCGCTCGAAGAACCTGCCGGTGCCGGCATGGCTCGAGAAGCGCACCAAGATCGACGTGCCGTTTGTCTAAGACTTGGCAACACTCGCGAACCTCATCCTGGGGAGTGGCCGCAAGGCCGCGTCTCGAAGGATGGGCCACGGGCTCTATGGTTCGAGACGCGCGCTATCGCGCGCTCCTCACCATGAGGGAGACAGTCACCGTAAAATCTGACTGAGGAACAGTTTCGTCCGCGCGTGCTGCGGATGAGCGAAGAATTCCTTCGGCGTGTTCGACTCGATGATCTGGCCGGCGTCCATGAAGATGACGCGGTCGGCGACCTCGCGGGCAAATCCCATCTCGTGGGTGACGACCAGCATGGTCATGCCTTCCTTGGCGAGGTCGACCATGGTGTCCAGGACTTCCTTCACCATTTCCGGATCGAGCGCCGAGGTCGGCTCGTCGAACAGCATGACCTTCGGATTCATCGTGAGCGCACGCGCGATCGCGACGCGCTGCTGCTGGCCGCCCGACATCTGGCCCGGATATTTGCTGGCCTGATGCGGGATTTTCACCCGCTCCAGAAACTTCATCGCGGAGGCCTCCGCGTCCTTCTTCGGGATGTTGCGTACCCAGATCGGCGCCAGCGTGCAGTTTTCGAGCACCGTCAGATGCGGAAACAGGTTGAAGCTCTGGAACACCATGCCGACCTCGCGCCGGACCTCGTCGACGCGCCGCAAGTTCGGACCAAGCTCGATGCCATCGACGATGATCTCGCCTTCCTGAAACTCCTCCAACGCGTTGATGCAGCGGATCAGCGTCGACTTGCCGGAGCCCGAAGGGCCGCAGATCACGATGCGCTCGCCGCGGGCGACTTCGAGATTGATGTCGCGCAGCACGTGGAACTCGCCGTACCACTTGTTGAGGTCCTTGATGCTGACGATCGGATTCGAACTCATGGCGAATTCACTCAGTTGCGCCGGTGCGCGTTCAGCCTGTTCTCGACGAACAGAGAATAGCGCGACATGCCGAAACAGAAGACGAAATAGATCAGCCCGGTGAAGGCAAAGCCGGTGAAAGCCGTGGTCGGCGTCGCCCAGGTGGGATCGCTGAAGGAAGCGCGCAACTGGCCGAGCAGGTCGAACAGCGCGACGATCGACACCAGCGAGGTGTCCTTGAACAGCGCGATGAAGCTGTTGACGAGGCCGGGAATGACGTGGCGCAGCGCCTGCGGCAGGACGATCAGCGCCGTCGTCTTCCACCAGGACAGGCCGAGCGCGCTTGCCGCCTCCCCCTGCCCGCGCGGGATCGCCTGCAGCCCACCCCTGATGACCTCGGCCTGATAGGCGCCGGCGAACAGCGCAATGCCGATCAGCGCGCGCACCAGACCGTCGATGGTGAAGCCGGTCGGCACGAACAGCGGCAGCATGTAGGTCGCAAAGAACAGCACCGTGATCAGCGGCACGCCGCGCCAGAACTCGATGAAGGCGATCGAGAAGATACGGATCAAGGGTATGGTCGAGCGTCGGCCGAGCGCCAGCGCAATGCCGACCGGCATCGAGGTGACGATGCCCGTCACCGAAACGACCAGCGTCACCAGCAAGCCGCCCCATAGCCTGGTGTCGACCACGGGGAAGCCGCCGCGGTCGAGCTTCATGACGGCTATCACCAGACCAATCCCGGCGAAGGTCGCGAGACTGACGGCCAGCGGCCGCCAGCCGGTGCGGAAGCCGCCGCCGAGGAAGAACAGCAGCAGCGAGACGATCGCGGCAGTGAGCGCAAAATCAGTCCAGACCGGCTGACCGCCGCTCTGGATCTGGTCGCGCAGCCATTGCAGGGGCAACAGCACCCAGGAGATCACCGTGCTGATCAGGACGATCAGCTTTCCGAGTCCCCAGAGCACCGGCCCGATCACGGCGGAGGCTTCGCCGGCTGCCGCGAGCTTACGCCCGCCGTCGCCGATGCTGTCGTTGAAGCCCGACAATAGCGACGTGACCCAGCTCACGGCAAAACCATCGAGCCCGGCGCCACGCAGCAGGAAGAACGCCACCACCGGAAAAGCCAGGAAGAACAGGCTGGCATTGATGCCCTTGGCCGGGAGCCGAGGAATCAACAGCGGCAGCAGGAGCACAGCCGCCAGGAAGAACGTCAGGTTGACCCGCCAGCGCTCCGGCTCCGGATAGAATCCATAGATGAACTGGCTGAGCTTGGCCTGGATGAACGGCCAGCAGGCGCCGACCGGATGCCCGACATTCTCGGCCAGGCACGCGGCGCGGTCCTTGCCGGTCCAGACCGCATCCACAAACAAGAATTTGACCGTGGGGACGAGCACGAACCACAGCAGGAGCACGCTGACGATCGTGATCAGGATGTTGGTCGGCGAATTGAACAGCCGCGTGCGCAGGAAGCCTACGAGACCCGTGGTCTTCACCGGCGCCGGCCGCTGCGGAACGAGTTCCTCGCGGACGAAATTGGAAACGGCGATATCGCTCATCAGCCCATGCTCCGACTGATCCGCCAGCCATAGAAGCTCATGATCGCGCTCGTCACCAGCGAGATCAGGAGATAGACGCCCATGGTGATGCCGATGATCTCGATCGCCTGGCCGGTCTGGCTCAGCGTCGTTCCGGCGAACACCGAGAACAGGTCGGGATAGCCGATCGCGACCGCGAGCGTGGAGTTCTTGGTCAGGTTGAGATACTGGTTGGTGAGCGGCGGCAGGATCACGCGCATCGCCTGCGGGATCACGATCAGCCGCAGCACCTCACCGCGATGCAGCCCGAGCGAGGAGCCCGCCTCCATCTGTCCCTTGTGCACCGAGAGAATCCCGGCACGCACGATCTCGGCGATGAAAGCGGCGGTGTAGGTCGACAGCGCGAGCGTCAGCGCCACGAACTCCGGAATCAGGCGCGCGCCGCCGGCGAAATTGAAGCCCCTCAGCACCGGCATCTCGAAGGTCACGGGCGCGCCGAAGATCAGCGACGTCACCAGCGGCAGCCCGATCAGGAGGCCGAGCAGGTAGGGCCAGGTCGTGATCATCCTGCCATACTGGTAGAGCTGCCGCCGCGCGTAGCGCCAGAGCACCAGCGCCGCCACGATCGCAACCAAGACCGCCACGACAAACGGCTCGAAGCCAGGATTGCCGATCGGCCTTGGAATCACCAAGCCGCGGTTGTTGAGGAAGAACATGCCGAACACGGAGACGCTCTGCCGCGGACTGGGCAGGGCCGCGAGCACCGCCAGATACCAAAACAGGATCTGGAACAAGATCGGCAGATTGCGCACCAGTTCGACGTAGGCGCCGGAAATCCGCGACAATAGCCAGTTCGGCGACAGCCGCCCGAGCGCCACCATGAAGCCGATCACGGTGGCGAAGAAGATGCCGATCACCGAGACCAGCAGCGTATTGAGCAGTCCGACGAAGAAGACACGCGTATAAGTGTCCGAGCCCGCATACGGGATCAGGTTCTGGCTGACGTCAAAGCCGGCGGTGTTCTGCAGGAAGCCAAAGCCCGCGGTGATCCGCTGCGCCTGTAGGTTGGCGCGCGCATTGGCCACGATCTCATAGGAGATCCAGGCGAGCACGGCGACGAACAGGAGCTGGAGGACGAATCCTCCCCACCCTGCGCGGCCGCCAAGCGCACGTTGCAGCTTGAGCACAAACTGCGACGGTGGTTTCCGGGGCTCGATGGCCATCGCCGCACGCCTGGATCAGCGGATCGGCGGCGCGTATTGGATACCGCCCTTATTCCAGAGGTTGTTGAGACCACGGGCGATACCGAGCTTGGAGCCTGCGCCGACGTTGCGATCGAACGCCTCGCCGTAATTGCCGGTCGCCTTCACGATCCGTGCGAACCAGTCCTTGGTCAGGCCGAGCTGTTCGCCGAGATTGCCGTCGGTGCCGAAAGCCCGTTTCAGCTCCGGCTTGTCGGATTTGGCCATCTCGTCGACGTTCTTCTGGGTGACGCCGAGCTCCTCGGCATCGACCATCGCAAACAGCGTCCATTTCACGATGTCGAACCACTGGTCGTCGCCGTGGCGGACCATCGGGCCGAGCGGCTCCTTGGAGATCACCTCAGGCAGCACGACGTGGTCGGCGGGATTGGCGAGTTTCAGGCGCTCGGCATAAAGCTGGGAGACGTCGGACGTGAAGACGTCACAGCGGCCGGATTCATAGGCCTTCACCGTCTCGTCGGCTGAGGCGAACGCGATCACCTCATACTTCATGTTGTTGCCCTTGAAGTAGTCGGCGAGGTTCTGCTCAGTCGTGGTCCCGGTCTGCACGCAAACCGAGGCGCTGTTCAACTCCAGCGCTGAATTGACCTTCAGCGACTTCTTCACCAGGAAGCCCTGCCCGTCATAATAGGTCACGCCGGTGAAGTTGGCGCCGAGCGAGGTATCGCGCGACAGCGTCCAGGTGGTGTTGCGCGAGAGCACGTCGATCTCGCCGGACTGCAGCGCGGTAAAGCGGTCTTTCGCCGACAGCGGCACGAACTTGACCTTGGTGCCATCGTTGAAGATCGCCGCCGCGATTGCGCGGCAGACATCCACATCAAGTCCGGTCCAGTTCCCCTTGTCGTCGGGGGACGAGAATCCGGGCAGGCCCTGGCTGACCCCGCAGGACAGCATGCCCCGGTCCTTGACCGTCTTAAGAGTTTGCGCCGAAGCGCCCTGCGCCGAGAGGCCGGCAGCAAGGGCAAGAGTGAGAACCAGCGATACGCGTTTCATGGCAGGGCCTTTCAAGGGGTCGTCCGGGAAGGTTTGCGTGCGGTCGCCTCAAACGTTAACGGACCGACCGATGATCCCCAGCGAATCGCCGATCTGGCCTGCATCTTGCGTGCCAATCAGCCAAGCGTTGGATCGAAGGTCGCGGCAGGCCCCTCAACGTGCGGCGACTAGAAGTTGGGGGCATCACATAGTGACTGGCGAGCCGGGTCAAGGGGTTGACGTAGCTCTTCCCTGTCCTGTTATTAAAAACCCGGCCGGGGCCCGCTTCTTCCGACGCGTCATGGCTGCTGCGGCAAAAAGTCTTTAACGGCGAGCGCATGAGCTTTTCCAACGACGGACCGGTCCCCCCACAACAGCCCGAAACCCGCCTGGTGACCGCGGGCCGGGACACCGAGGCCCAGAAGGGCTTCGTCAATCCGCCGGTTGTCCACGGTTCCACCGTGCTCTATCCGACCGCGGACGACCTCCATGCCCATCGCGGTGAGTATCAGTATGGCCGCCACGGCACGCCGACGACGCGGGCGCTGCAGGACGTGCTGATGGGGCTGGAGGGGCCGCAATGCGCCGGCGTCGGACTGGCGCCGTCTGGCCTCGCGGCGATCAGCACGGCACTATTGTCGGTGCTCAAGGCTGGCGACCATCTCCTGGTCTGCGACCACGTCTATCGCCCCTCGCGTAATTTCTGCAACGGCATGCTGGCGCGCTACGGGGTGGAGACCACCTATTTCGATCCGCTGATCGGTGCCGGCATCGAAGCGCTGTTCAAGCCGAACACCCGCGCGGTGCTGGTCGAAGCGCCCGGCTCGCAATCCTTCGAGATGCCTGACATTCCTTCCATCGCTGCCGTCACGCATGCGCGGGGCGCGCTCGTGATCGACGACAACACCTGGGCAACGCCGCTCTATCACCGCTCGCTGGAGCAAGGCGTCGACATCAGCATCCAGGCCGCGACGAAATATATCGGCGGGCACTCCGACATCATGTTCGGCACCATTTCGGCGAATGCCCGGGCGTGGCCGCTGCTCGCCGAGGGCATCCGCCTGCTCGGCGTCTGCGCCGGGCCCGATGATGTCTATCTGGCGCTGCGCGGCCTCCGCACGCTCTCGGTCCGGCTCGCGCAGCATTATCGTTCGGGGCTGGAGATGGCGCGCTGGCTGCAGGCACGTCCGGAAGTGGCGCGGGTGCTGCACCCTGCGATCGAAACCGATCCCGGCCACGCGATCTGGAAGCGCGATTTCACCGGCGCTTGCGGGCTGTTCAGCATCGTGCTGAAGCCGGCTCCACAGAAAGCAGTCGACGCCCTGCTCGACACCGTCAAGCTGTTCGGCATGGGCTATTCCTGGGGCGGGTTCGAAAGCCTGGTCATCCCCTTCGACTGCAGCGACTATCGCACGGCGACCAAATGGGCGCCGGGCGGCCCGACGCTGCGGCTCCATATCGGCCTCGAGAGCATCGACGACCTCAAGGCCGATCTCGATCGTGGCTTTGCGGCGCTCAAGGCGGCGATGTAAGCGCGCAAGTACCGGAATTTTGCGGGCTTTCGGCGCGGCCAAATAACCGCGCGTTCACCATGACGAAGAACTCCAAATCCTCGTCAGGCAAATCATCCCGCTCATCAAGTTCCCTTACACCTTTGCTGCCTTAGTCATGCTCCCGGGTTGGGCTGCCATCGCCGTGCTGCGTTGGCAGTCTGGGGTAAGCGTAAGCAGTCAAGCGTATGAAGACCGCACAGATCGTCGTACTGACCATCGCGCTTGGTGCTGGCGGTGGCGTGGTCTATTTGGTTCCCCAGTTCGAGACCAAGCCTGGTCCGGCCGCGCCGGTCGCGCAGCAACTGCGACCGTCGAAGTTCTGGTCGCGCAGTCCGACATCGGCCTCGGGCAGTCGGTCAAGCAGGAGAACCTGCAATGGCAGGCCTGGCCGGCTGCGACCGCAAGCAACAATTTCATCCGCCGTAACAACAGGCCAGATGCCATCAAGGACGTGATCGGCTCGATCGCGCGCGCGCCGCTCATCGCCGGCGAGCCGATCCGGGAGCAGAAGCTCGTCAAGGCGGACGGATCGGGCTTCATGGCGGCAATCCTGCCCTCAGGCAGCCGCGCCGTCTCGACGGAAATCTCGGCAGAGACTGCTGCCGGCGGCTTCATCCTGCCAAACGACCGCGTCGACGTCATCCTCTCCGGGCGCGAGAAGAACCCGGACCAGCACAGCGCGGATCTCGTCCGTTCGGAGATCATCCTGAGCAATATCCGCGTGCTCGCCATCGACCAGGCGCCGAAAGAAAAAGACGGTGCCAATTCCCTGCTCGGCAAGACCGTCACGCTTGAATTGAAGCCCGAGCAGACCGAGACGCTGGCGCGGTCGCGCCAATCCGGCGTCCTGTCGCTCGCGCTACGCAGCATCGCCGACGTCAACGTGGCCGACGACGCCTCACAAGATCAGCCCCCGAAGCGGGGCCAGAGCATCAACGTGGTTCGCTACGGCGTTCCGAGCTCGACAACGACACAGAAGTGAGAAGGACGCCTGCCATGAAATGCGGTCGAACCAGATTTGCGGTGCGGTCTTCGCTGGTCCGCATCCTCTTGCTTTCGGCCGCGGCCGCACTGACTCTCTCGCCGGTCATTGCCGCCGATCCCGAGACCGAAGGCGCGCAACCGGTTGCGAGTTCGCCGGCCAAGACCCGATTCCTGGCGCTCGGCGTCGGCAAATCCGTGATCATTGACCTGCCGCGCGACGTGAAGGACGTGCTGGTTGCCGATCCCAAGATCGCTAACGCAGTCGTTCGCTCCGCGCAGCGTGCCTACATCATCGGCGCGGCGGTCGGGCAGACCAACGTCGTGTTCTTCGATGCCGACGGCCAGCAGGTCGCCGCCTATGACATCGCGGTGAAGCGCGATCTCAACGGCGTGCGCGCCGCGCTGAAGCAGACGCTGCCGGGCATCCAGATCGAAGGGGTCGGCGACGGCGTGATCCTGACCGGCTCGGTGTCGTCTCCGATCGAGGCGCAGCAGGCCGGCGACCTCGCGGCGCGGCTGGTCGGCGGCGCCGACAAGGTCGTCAACTCCATCACGGTGCGCGGCCGCGACCAGGTGATGCTGAAGGTCAATGTTTCCGAAGTGCGGCGCGACATCGTCAAGCAGATGGGCGTCGATCTTTCGGCCAACATGAACTACGGCACGGCGATCGTGAACTTCAACAACTCCACCCCGTTCACGGCCTTTGGCCGCCCGCTGGTGGCGGACAATGGCGCCGCCGTCTCGGCGGTCGCCAAGGGCCTCCCGACCGTCACCGCCACCTTGCGTGCGATGGAAAGCGCGGGTGTGGCGCGGACGCTGGCCGAGCCCAACCTGACCGCGATCTCCGGGGAATCGGCGACCTTCATCGCCGGCGGCGAATTTCCGATCCCCGCCGGCTATTCCTGCGATCCGGTCACGCATGTCTGCACGACCCAAATCCAGTTCAAGAAGTTCGGCATCTCCCTCAACTTCACCCCGGTGGTGCTGACCGAGGGACGGATCAGCCTGCGCGTCATGACGGAAGTGTCCGAGCTCTCCACCGACAACGCCATCACGCTGAACCAGGGCGGCGCGTCGCTGACCATTCCTTCGATCACCACCCGCCGCGCAGAGACCACGCTGGAGATCCCCTCCGGCGGCTCGATGGCGATGGCCGGCCTGATCCAGCAGAAGACCAAGCAGGCCATCAACGGCATGCCCGGCGTCGACCAGTTGCCGATCCTCGGCGCGCTGTTCAGGAGCCAGGACTTCGTCAACAACGAGACCGAGCTGATGGTGCTGGTCACGCCCTATGTCGTGCGTGCGGTGGCCCAGAAGGAATTGTCGCGGCCCGATGACGGGTTCGCGCCTGCCGCCGACTCGCAATCGACGCTGCTCGCCCGCATCAACCGCATCTACGGCGTGGCGGCCCGCGCCGAGCCGGTCGGAGCCTATCCCGCCAATTTCGGCTTCATCATTGACTGAGCTTGGGGGCGCAACGATGACGGGCAGAGCAGATCACCATCGCACCTTGTACCGGCTGGGCGCCCTTGTCGGTGTGTCGGTTGCGCTTGCCGCCTGCCGCAGCGGCGGCGACGAGCTCACGACCGCGAGCGTTCCCAACGACTACCGTCTGCGGCATCCGATTGCCGTGACCGAGGCCGATCGCTCGATGGTCGTCTTTGTCGGGCACGGCCGGCCCGGTCTGACCGCCCCGCAGCGCGCCGATGTGATGGGACTGGCGCGAACCTGGACCCGCGAAGGCACCGGCGCGATCATCGCCGAGGTGCCGGTCGATACGCAGAACGCGCGGGCGGCCGGCGCGACCTACCAGGAAATCCGCTCGCTGCTCACGGCCGGCGGCGTGCCCGCGCGCGCCATCACGCTGCGCAACTATCATCCCGACGATCCGCGCACCTTGGCGACGATCCGTCTGAGCTATCCGAAGATCGCCGCCGTCGCGGGTCCTTGCGGGTTGTGGCCAGAGGATCTCGGCCCCTCGATCGACGATTTCGGCTACAACCAGAACAGGCCGTACTACAATCTGGGTTGCGCGAGCCAGCGCAACCTGGCGGCGATGATCGACAATCCCGCCGACCTCGAGCAGCCCCGCGCCGAGACGCCAGCCTACTCGCCGCGGCGTGACGTGGCGTTCGAGAGGTACCGCAAGGGTGTTTCGACCACCACGACCTACCCCGAAGCCGACAAGGCCAAACTCAGCGACACAGGCAAATGATCAGCCGCGCACAACATCCGGATAACGAGACCGACGCCGCGCCGCATGCCGACGACTATATCGCTCCTGTCCCGCGCGTGTCGGTGCAGGCGTTCTGCGGGACGGTGGCAACCGCGACAACCGTGAAGGCCGCGAGCGAGGACCGCCGTCTCGCCAAGGCGCATCTCTCGGTGCATATGGGCGGCATCGCCGCGGCGATCGACGCCTATCATACGGCACCGACCCCGAACGTCATCGTGCTCGAGACCGAGAGCGGCAGCGACTTCCTCGCCGGCCTCGACGAGCTCGCAGCCGTCTGTGACGCCGGCACCCGCGTCGTCGTGATCGGCAGGGCCGACGACAAGGCGCCCTATCGCGAACTGGTGCGCCGCGGCGTCAACGACTATGTGGTCGGCCCGGTCGAGGTGCTCGACGTGGTGCGCTCGATCTGCGGCCTGTTCTCGGCGTCCGAGGCAATCACTGTCGGCAGGATGATCGCGGTCTGCGGCGCCAAGGGCGGCGTCGGTGCGTCCACGGTCGCGCACAACATCGCCTGGGCGATCGCGCGCGACGTCGGGCTTGATTCGGTCGTGATCGATCTCGACCTCGCATTCGGCACGGCCAGCCTCGATTACAACCAGGACCCGGTCCAGGGCATCGCCAATGCGGTGTTCCAGCCGGAGCGCCCGGACAGCGCGCTGATGGAGCGCCTGCTTGCCAAATGCACCGACCATCTCAGCCTGCTGGCGGCGCCGGTGACGCTGGATCAAGTGTATGACTTCGGCGCCGACGCGTTCGATGCCATCTTCGACACCTTGCGCATGACGACGCCCTGCATCGTGCTCGACGTGCCCCACCAATGGACCGCCTGGGCCCGCCGCGCCCTGATCGGCGCCGACGACATCCTGATCGTCGCCGAGCCCGATCTCGCCAACATGCGCAACACCAAGAATATGATGAACACGCTGAAGGCGGCGCGGCCCAACGACCGTCCTCCGCTCTACTGCCTCAACCAGGTCGGCATGACCAAGCGGCCGGAGATCGAGGTGCGCGCTTTCGCCAAAACCATCGACAGCCAGCCGATCGCCACCATTCCTTTCGATTCGAAACTGTTCGGCACCGCCGCCAATAACGGCCAGATGATCGCGGAGATCGCCTCCAATCATCGCATCACCAAGACGTTCCTGCAGATCGCGCAGCGGATGACCGGGCGCGCCGACACAAGGGCCCAGCGCAATTCGCTGTTGTCACCGATCATGAAGAAATTGCGCGCGGTCGGCGCCCGATCGAAAGGCGCCTCAGCCTAGTAGGCACCGCGCGTCAATCGGAGCTGCCGACCGCCGCCACTGGGATCTTCTCGGTACCTCCCCGCGGTCCTTCCTTGCGGGCCAGCACACGCTTCAATGCGGCGACATTGGCGACGGCTTCCTCCGGCGGCACATCCGCCTTCACGATGCTCTCCGCCTCGCCGGCGCGGCCCTGCAGGCCGACTGCGAGCGCCAAATTGGCCTTGATCCGCTGATCGTTCGGCGCGCGGCTGCGGGCTTTGCGCAGCGTCTCCTCGGCCAGCGGCAATTCCTTCGACAGCACGTAGGACAGCCCGAGATTGGACAGCACCGACGGCTCGTCGGGTGCGATCTTGAGCGCGCTCGCATAGTATTGCCGCGCCTCGTCGTGGCGGTCGAGCTGATCGAGCGCGGCTCCCTGGGCGGACAGGATCCGCCAATCCGGATCATCCGGGCTGTGGGCGCGGCCGAGCACGTCGAAGGCCTGCTGGAAATTGCCGTTGTCGGCGAGCGCGCGCCCATAGCCGGCGAGCAGCGCCTTGTTGTTCGGCTGGCTCATCGAGGCCTGCTCGAGGATCGCGACCGCCTGCGCGCGCTGCCCGGTGGCGCGCAGGGCCTTGGCGTATTGCAAGGCTGCGGCAGCGTCCTTCGGATTGGCCTTGAAGCGCTCGTGATAGGTCTGAAGGTCCCGCCGCGGGTCGGCGCTTGGCCGGCTGTCCTCGGCCGTGTCGCCGAGGGATCCGGTGATGTCGGAAGGGAGGGAGGTCTGGCAGCCGCTAAGCGCTAGCACCAGGGCCGCCGATGCTGCCGCGCCGACGAGGAGCCTTGCGGCGGAAAATCGGTGAAGCAACTTCTGGGACATGTACCCTGACCACGGTCGGCGATTGCCCAGAATGCTTCGCAGCTTAACCCTAAATCCGGGTTAAGGAGGCGCGCTACACAGGATGTTCGACCCGATATCGAACCACCTTCGCGCCTTTGTTGCTACCGACGACATGCATCATCGACAGCGGCACAACTTGCAGTCTAATCGACGAACTGTGCGCCGAACTCGCAGCCGATCCGCCAGGCGAGACGGCATTGGCGCGGGCTGCCGTTCGACAGGATGATGGTGAACTCAGAGGGAATTTCCGCATATTCGGCGATCACCTTGACGCCGCCATCGGAGATATCAGTGATCATGCAGTCCCGCGGCAGGGTGCCGGTGCCGAACTGGATCTTGGCGAGACTCCTGCACAGACGACGCTCGCTCTTACGTCGATTGACGAACATGTCGACCCCGGCCCCTGCTCATTGATTAGCCCGTTTGTTCTTCTGCTGTAGCGAGAAATCGTTGGAATCCGGCTAGCGGGACTGCTCGCAGTTGAACTGTGGGCTTCAGATTCCATTTACCGGCTCTGCGGGCCTTTTCCTCGAAATGACGTAATCTCGGGCAAACGGGGCACTGGCACAGATGAACTCCCGCATCCATTCCTTGGGAACAAATGGGTTGATCCGCCGTCGTTTGGCGATAGCCTGACCCTTTGTCCGGACTTCCAGGAAACTGACGAGCATGGGAAGCATGGTTCTCCTCGATCTGATGGGTGGCGTGGCACTGCTGCTGTGGGGCCTGCACATGGTCCACAGCGGGATTCTGCGCGCATTCGGGCCGGATCTGCGCATCCTGCTGGCAAAAGCGCTGAACAACCGATTCACCGCTTTCGCCGCGGGCCTCGGCCTCACCGCCCTGCTTCAGAGCTCGACCGCCACCGCCCTGATCACAAGTTCGTTTGCATCTGAAGGGCTCGTGAGCCTGGTTCCGGCGCTGGCAATCATGCTGGGTGCCAATGTCGGCACCACGCTGATCGTGCAGATCCTGTCGTTCAACATCGCCGCGATCGCCCCGCTCCTCTTCATCATCGGGCTCGTCGCGTTCCGCAGCGGGCCGCGCTCGCGTATCAAGGATATCGGCCGCGTCTCGATCGGGCTCGGACTGATGCTGCTGGCGCTGCACATTCTCCTCGACACGCTGGCGCCGGCGGAGAATGCGCCCGGCGTGCGCGTCGTCATGAATGCGATCACCGGCGATCCCGTGCTCTGCATCTTCATCGGCGCCGTCGTCACCTGGCTTGTGCATTCCAGCGTCGCCAGCGTGCTCCTGGTGATGTCGCTCGCCTATTCGCAGTTCATCACACCCTATGCGGCGTTCGCGCTGGTGCTCGGCGCCAACCTCGGCAGCGCGATCAATCCGCTGTTCGAAGGCGCGCGACGCGACGATCCGGCGAGTTACCGGTTGCCGCTCGGCAATCTCATCAATCGCGTCATCGGCATCCTCGTGGTCGCCCCGTTCCTCGGTCCGGTCGCCGCGCATCTGTACGCTTTCCAGCCCGATCTCGCCAAGGCAACCGCGCTGTTCCACATCGCTTTCAACGTCGCGACAGCGGTTCTCTTCATTGGCGTGCTCGACAGTCTGGCACGGCTGCTCAGAATGCTGCTGCCTCGCCGCATCCGGGATACCGATCCGGCCCGGCCGCGCCATCTCGACGAGAGCGCGCTGGAAACGCCGTCGCTTGCGCTCGCCGACGCCGCGCGCGAAGCACTGCGCATGGGCGATATCGTCGAAGAGATGCTGCGCAAGGTGATGGCGGCGATGATGACAGGCGACCGGGTGCTGGTCGAGCAGGTATCGCGGATGGACAACAGCGTCGACAGCCTCGACGAGGCGATCAAGCTCTATGTCACGAAGCTCACCCGCGGCAGTCTCGACGAGCGCGAAGGCCAGCGCGCGATGGAGATCATCTCGTTTGCGATCAACCTCGAACATATCGGCGACATCATCGACAAGAACCTGAGCGAGCTCGCCACCAAGAAGATCAAGCGCCGGCTGCAGTTCTCGCCCGAGGGCACCGAGGAATTGCAGGCGTTCCACAAGCGCACACTGGACTCGCTCCGGATCGCGTTCGGCGTGTTCATGTCGGGCGACGTCAATGAGGCGCGCAAGCTGGTTGCAGAAAAAGCCGCGCTGCGCAACGCTGAGTTCGCCGCCACCGAGCGGCATCTCGAACGCCTGCGCGAAGGTCGCCCAGAAACCATCGAGACCACGTCCCTGCACCTCGACGTGCTGCGCGACCTCCGCCGTATCCATTCGCACATCTGCTCGGTCGCCTATACCGCGCTCGTCTCCGCCGGCGAACTCGCCGCCGATCGCAGCACCGAAAGTGATGTCGGTGCGCTGCCGGCGACCGTGGCACAGCCGACGCCGCGGTAGTTGATCGCTGCGTCAGGCCCTACCCCGCCGAATGACGCCTCAGCCAG
Source organism: Bradyrhizobium sp. LeoB3 (assembly GCF_055456055.1). Classification (NCBI taxonomy): domain Bacteria; kingdom Pseudomonadati; phylum Pseudomonadota; class Alphaproteobacteria; order Hyphomicrobiales; family Nitrobacteraceae; genus Bradyrhizobium; species Bradyrhizobium sp. LeoB3. Next base: position 59,129 of record NZ_JBVBEF010000006.1, on the reverse strand, counting down.
ATCAGCAACAAATGCAATCCCATCCCACCGGCCAGGACGGCGCGAGCACGATGGGACAAGGCGGTATGATGGGGCACGGCATGATGGGAGGACATATGATGGGGGGCGGCATGATGGGTGGTAGCGCGATGGGTCCACCCTTTATGATGCGTATGATGTTCGCTCTGATGGACGCCGACAGCGATGGGACCATCTCACTGCAGGAGTTTCAGACAGCTCACGAACCGATTTTCAAGGCGATGGACAGCAATAGAGATGGCAAGCTTACCCTGGAGCAGATGCAAGCGTTCATACACGGGACGAGGTGATCGGCTCCGAGCGGGTGGCGCCTCGTCTCGTGCGCCATCCGCTCCTGCAATTGATCTTTTGCGAACAAGCGAGCCTTAAGCCTTCAGGTCCGTGATCCGCATTATCGCGACCACATTCCCATCGTTGTACGCCTGCTCTTTTGTGTCCTTGTTGCAGGTCCAGACAAAGTTTTTCTTGGCCGTAAAGGTCTTTCCTTCCTGTTCAATCCGAAGCTCCCCCTCCGGGATATGACAGATCATGGCATTCATCATCGGGGGACCCATCGTCTTCGATCCCGGCTGCATAATGACATCGCGCATTGAGACGGTCTTAAAGCCGGGAATGATGGATGGTGTCTCACCGTCGTAGGCACGGACCACGACACCTGGCCACGGCGTGGTGTCCTTGTAGCCCGAGGTTTGAGCGGCGGCTGGCTTCATCATAGCCGCCGAAGCCGCTGCCAAGCCGATTCCCAGCGCGGACCTTCGATCGATCTTGCTCATCGCTTTTCTCCCGACGTTGCGCAACGAGCCGCTGCAAAAGCGGCGCGCAAAGTTCGTGGTGAATGGTGGTGCGAACCGAAAAAAGAACGGCCTCTTAAGAGCGCGTGCCTGCCGATGGCGCCAGTGCTGCTCGTTCGCCCCGGACGGTGATTTCGGCACGTCCCGCCTGAAGGGCAACTACATTCTACGTGACCTGACGCACCTGGGAAACAGGTTGCGTCGCCCGAAGACACGATTGCCATACGTTCGGAGGCGTGCACCGTGAGGCCGCAAACGCTACGAGCCACGCAGAAGTGCGTCAATCATATCCGACGTAATTTCATCCGACGAGAGATCGACCAGCGCGTAAGATTCCGCATGGCGCAATAACGTCAGGACAACTGACGATACGTGCGGCGCTTTGGCGCTTAATGTCTCATCCGGCGACAAGAAGTATATTGACGGTGCCTGCGTGCTGGCCGACAGCGAGGGCGACAAGATTTTCTCGACCTTCGATACGCGCGATCTCGACAAGTCCCAGGCGAAGATGGATTGCGGCATTCATATCATCACCGGCGGTACCGGGAAGTATAAGGGGATCACCGGGAGCGAACCATTTGCTTGCATCAATATGCCTGCGCTGGCAGGCCCGGGTGACTATTTTGCGATGGACATCCCGCACAACACGTCGTGGGAAATCAAATAGCACGAACTTGGATGCCCGGTGTCGACGACCGGGCGTCGATTACTGAACGAGAGCCCTGTTATTTTCGAGTACTGCCTGTGGCGTGTTCCGGAAGCCGATGGCCAACCGGTTGTAGACATTCATCAAGCCGATCGCGATCGTGAGATCGACCAGTTCCTTTTCCTCGAGGACTGTGCGCGCGGCCTTGAATGCTTGATCCGGTATGCCGGTCTCTGACACACGTGTCACCGTTTCGGCCCAGGCAAGCGCGGCACGCTCACGCTCGCTGAAGAGATGGCCAGCCTCCGCCCAGGCCTGCACCAGCGCAAGCTTCTCGACCTTCACACCCTTCTTGATGAGGTCGCGGGTGTGCATGTCGAGGCAATAGGCACAGTTGTTGATCTGCGAAACCCGTAGGTAAACCAGATCAACCAGCTCGGCGGGAAGACCGCTCTGCATGATATAGCCGTAGACGCCGCCAAGGGCTTTTACCCCGTTCGGCGCGATTTGGCTGTAATCGAGACGCTTGGTCATCGTTATTCTCCTTGATCTTCAGGCTCTATTTGACTGGTGTGGTCAGTGCCTTGTCGTCGGTATCGACGACGAAGACAGCGAGCAGCTTTGCCGGCTCGGTCCTGCTCGCATTGCGGCTGATCGAATGGCTGGCGCCGGGTGGTTCGGACCAACTCTCGCCCGCCTTGTAGACCCGCGTTGCTCCGTCGTTCACCTTCGACTCGATGCTTCCGGAAATGACATAGGCGTAGATGAATGACGATTTTGCGTGGGTATGCGGAGCCGAGGCTCCACCCGGCGGATAGTCGACGACCACCGCGATCAGAGACTTGCCGGGAACGTTGGGTATCGTCTGCTCGAAGTTCGTCGTGACCTTGCCGCCGACATCTTGGGCGGAAATGGGCGAAGCAGATGCAATGGCAATGGCAGCGGATGCTGCGGCGATGACAGTTCGTATCTTCATGGCTCTTCTCCTTTCGCTCCATTAAATGTCCTCCCCTTAGGTCGGAAAAAAGCACCAAGAACGCACGAAAATCGTGTACTACGAGCCACGTGACCAAGCCGCTCAAATTGGAACTCGACCGCTCTGCGAAGACGCCGCTGGCTGAGCAGATCCGAAAGGGTATCGGCGCGGCGATCGAGAGCGGCGTGCTCGCACCCGGCGCGCGCCTGCCGTCCTGGCAGGACCTTGCGGCGCAGCTTGGCGTCGCCCGCGGCACTGTGCGCGCCGCTTACGAGAAGCTGTCCGCAGCGCAGCTCATCGTCGCTTCGCGGGCCGCCGGCACCCATGTCGCGGATCGGCCTCGCGCAGTCACCCGCTCCGAGCAGCCGCCTGATCCGGGCTCGTTCATGGAGACGTATCGGGAGATGACCCAGGGGCCGGCCATCTTTCAGATGGGGGTACCTGCAAAGGAAACATTTCCGGCCACGCTGTTCGCACGAATCCGCGCCCATGCCATTCGCACCGAGGCGCGCGCAGCACCCATTTACCCGGACCCTCGCGGTGAACTTGAACTGCGGCGGGAAATCGCCGCCTATCTTGCCATCGCCCGTGGTATCGAATGTTCGGCCTGGCAGGTCATCATAACCGGGGGATACAGCGGCGGACTCGGACTGGCGCTCCGCGTCCTTGGCCTCGAGGGACAGAAAGCCTGGACAGAGGATCCCGGCTTCCCGTTCACCCGCCACGGCCTGGAGCTCGCAAGATTATCGCTTGTACCAATACCAGTCGACGACAGCGGCATCGATGTCGACCATGGGCTGCGCCACGCCCCGGACGCCAAGCTGGTTGTCGTCACCCCGGGGCAGCAGGCGCCGCTCGGGGTTACTCTATCACTGGAACGCCGATTGCGTCTGCTCGATTGGGCCGCTCAAGCAAGCGTATGGGTGATCGAAGACGACTATCTGAGCGAACTGCAGCTCAGGGGGCGAGCCGCGCCGGCGCTCGCCTCACTTGATCGCGCCGGGCGCGTCATCCACATCGGCTCCTTCAGCAAGACCATCAGTCCGACCTTGCGGCTCGGCTTCCTCGTCGCGCCCGCCTCGCTCTCGTCGCGCTTCGCGGAGGTCGCCGCGTGCCTGGCGCCGCCGCCCGGGCCGTCCGTGCAGCTCGCGACCGCCGAATTCATGCGCGAAGGCCACTACCTGCGCCATCTTCGGCGCACCAAACGTGCCTACTTTGCTCAGCGCGACGCCTTGCTGGAGTGCCTGCGGCCGCACGTCGAGGCTGCCAGCATCACAACGGCGGGATTGGCGGTGCTGCTGCGATTACCCGACGGCGCGCCGGACACATCCATCGCCAGGGAAACCCTCGCGTTCGGAATGGCACCATCCGCTTTGTCAACTTGGTACGCACGGCCGGATTCCGGACGATCGGGGCTTCTTCTGGGCATCGCGACGGTGCCAAACAAGCATCTGGCGAGATCCTGCGATCGTCTTTGCGGGATCATCGAGCGCTTCAAGTGAGAGTCTTGCGGTTACCGCGTTCCCTCAGCGATCCAGCGTCCTCGATCCCTTCCCGCGACTCTTCACGATCAGCATGATGTTTCTGACATAGATGATCGTGGCCAGTCCCTGGCCAAGAATGATGACCGGCTCACGCTTGGCGATGCCATAGATCAGCGTCATCAATCCGCCGCCCATCGAGAAGAACCAGAATGCCATCGGCACCACGCTCTGTCCGGCGCGCTCGCTCGAAATCCACTGCACCAGGAAACGCGCGGTAAACAGCAATTGCGCGACCAGGCCGAACGCAAGCCAGAAATCGAACTTGGCGACGAAGACGTCGTAGAGGTAGTTGCCGAGCGCCTCACCGTACTGAATCAGCATCACTGCTCCTCGGTCACCTCGGTCACTTCCGTGACCACGGGCGTCGGCCTCTTGCGGCGGATCAGCCACCAGACGCCGGCGAGATCCATGATCCCAATCCAGAGCCGGTCGAAGAAGCCGTAGTTCGAGACGCCGGAATGGCGGGGACGATCGACCACGTCGACATAGGCGATCTCAAAGCCCTCGCGGCGGACCAGCGCCGGCAGGAAGCGATGCAGCCCATCGAAATAGGGCATCATCAGGAACACCTCGCGCGGAAATGCCTTCAATCCACAGCCGGTGTCGCGGGTGCCGTCGCGCAGGATCGCGCCGCGCACGGCGTTGGCGATGCGCGACTGCAATTTCTTGAAGCCGGTATCCTTGCGCCCTACCCTCTGGCCGGCAGCAAGCCCGATGCGGCCGCCCCCGCTCTCGACTGCGGCAATCAGGTCCGGCAGGAACGAGGGATCGTTCTGGCCGTCGCCATCGAGCGTCGCGACGATCGCGCCCCGCGCGGCACGGACGCCGCTGCGCACCGCCGCCGATTGCCCTGAAGAGACGACGTGCCGGAGCTGGCGCAGGTTGGAGCGCTCCTTCATGGCCGCGCCGATCCGCGATGCGGTCGCATCGGTCGAACCGTCATCGACATAGATGATCTCGTAGACCCAGCGGCGGCCGAGCGCGGCAGCGATCTCCGCAATCAGCGGCGCGATGTTCTCGGCCTCGTTGCGCACGGGCACAACGATGGAGACGGCCACCGCAGTCTGGTCGGAAGAAGGCAATTCGGCACTCTTGGCTGGATTTTTTGCTCTCTGGACGGCCTTGCGGCCGGAACCGCCTGATAGGGCGGGACGGCGCCCGCTTTTATGGGGCGGAAGCGCGGCCGGCAACCCTTTTGGCAACCCTTTTGAGGCGGTCCAGTGACGGGCCGGCAAGGGGGTAGATCGTGCCGTCGCGCTGGATCGCAAAGCCGAGCCGCCGGGCCGCAAACCAGTAGCGCACCGCCATGGCGCCGATCACGCCGACCAGCGCGCCGCCGACCACGTCGCTCGGGTGATGTGCCAGCAATACCAGACGAGTGGCGCAGATCACGAGCGCATAAATCAGCATCACGAACCGCAGCCGTGGCAACAGTGCGGAGATCGCAAAGGCCAGCGCAAAGGCGGTGGTCGCATGCCCGGAGGGAAAGCTCGCATAGGCTTCGCTGCCGGCGAAATGCGAGAAGTTGAAGGCGTTGGGCTCGCCGCCGACGAACGGCCGGCCGCGCCCGACGATCCATTTCAGGAGGTCGCCGACCAGGACCGGGAACAACACCGCGAAGAACAGGAACTGCAGCCGCGTTCCCATTCCGAGCAACAGGGATCGCCGAATGCCGTGCAGCGCCGGCGCAATGATCCCAACCAGGATCAACAGTCCGGCCACGGTCCAAAGCACATAGGCATCCTTGCCGAAATCGGTGAGAATGCGGACCCACCACAGGCTTGCAGTACCGCGCGGCGGCATCAGCTTGATCTCAGGCACATCGAACGCAAGCATCAGCACAATGATGGCGGCGCCGATGATCGCGATCAGCGCCAGCCCCTGCCGCGCCGCGCGCCGGCCGGCTTCGGCGCGACGCGAATGCGACGGCGCGCGCACAAGCTGGGCAAGCGACCGCCCCGTCAGCGTGGCCAAGCGCGCTGGATAGCTTGCGGATTCGTGGCGAACGACCGGCGCCGACATTTTCTACTGCACGTCCTCGGAACGGTAGATGCCAATGGAGATCGGCCTGCCCTGCGAGATGTTATAGCCATCGATGCGCATCGCCGCGCTGTAGCGCAAACCGATCGCCTCGGCCCGCTGCACGAAATTGCGCTCGGAACGCGCCTCCACCAGCGCAAACCGGCATGCGCCCTGCGCCAGGAAATCCGCAGCGCCCGAACCGTCGGTCAGAACGATCGAGGTGTCGGTCGAAAAGACCAGGCTCGGCTCGTGATAGCCGGCCGAGGCCAGCTTCGGACTTGGGCAATTGGCGTAGCGCAGGAGGTACCCGACCTCGGCGCTCGGAAACAGCGGCTTCAACGACGGCACCACCAGGCCATAGATGGCAATCGCAAGCAGCATCGCCGCGATCACCGCATTCAGGAACGAGCGCTCGGCGCGGCTGTCCTCGAACATCCACCAGGCGGCCAGGCCGAAGATCATCGCACCCGCCAGGAGCGGCCAGGCCGGAAACGCCGGCTGATGGGTCAGCTTGATTGCGCCAGCCACCGCAATCACGGCGGCGATCGCGGGAATCGCGAACCACCAGGCCGAGCCGCGGATCAGCCAGACGGAGCGCGACAGCACGCGCCGTTCCAGCGCACCGACGGTCAGGATCGCGATGGCGGGATAGAGCGGCAGCACGTAATGCGGCAATTTCGTCAGCACCGCCTCGAACACGATCCAGGACGGGATCAGCCAGGCCAGCAGAAACTGCGCGCCGGGCTCGCGGCGCGCCCGCCACACCGCCGGTGCCGCCATACCTGCCAGCGGCGCGCCCGGCCAGAACGTGATCCAGAACAGGACGAGATAGAGCCCGGGCGGCGCGCCGTGGGATTCCTGCGCGCCGAGCTTGCTCAGCATGTCGCCGCCGACGGAGTCGGCGAAGAAGGTTTCGCCGGCGCGCAAGAAGATCAGGACGAACCACGGCAGCACCAGCACCAGGCACCACATCAGGCCCCAGACCGGGCGCATGCGGGAGAACCACTCCAGCGAGCGGTCGAGGATCGCCAGGGCCGCGATGGCGAGCCCGACGAACATCAGGATCAGCGGCCCCTTGAGCAGGATGCCGCCGGCCAGCGCAGTCCAGAAGATCGCAGGCGGCGCCCACGGCGGATGCGCGGGATCCTCGCCGCGCTGCCAGGACAGATATACCCGTGCCAGCGCCCCCATCGCGGCCGTGACTGACAGCAGCAGCATTGCATCGGTCTTCGCCAGACGCGCCTCGGCCCCGAGCAGCACACAGCTTGCCATCATCAGGGCCGCCAGCGCCGCCCCGCGCCGGGTGACGAAGGCAAGCGCGGTCCAGTAGGTCAGAAGCACGGCGCCGATCGCGCCGATCAGCGACGGCGCCCGGTAGAGCCAGATCCGTGTCTGCGCCCGCGGCATGCCGAGGGCGGACGCCGTTTCAACGACTGCGGCCTGCAACCAGTAGATGCCGACCGGCTTCTTGTAGCGGACGTCATCCTGGAAGCGGATGTCGACGAAATCGCCGCTCTCGACCATCTGCTTGGTCGCCTGTGCAAAACGCGCCTCGTCGCGGTCGATCGGCGGGATGGCGAAGAAGCCGGGCAGGAACAGGATCAGGCAGCACAGCACCAGGAACAGGACCGAGCGCTTATGATTGGCGGTCGCAAACTCGAATGCGAGCGCCAGCCTGCGGCTGGAATGCGCAGGTTTTACAGGCTGTTGCCCTGCTCCGAAACGTCTGACATTGACGGTCTCAACCATGGGCTTCGCATACGATGAAACCGTAGGCCAAACAACCGCAGAGGTTCCGTTTTGTCCCCTGTGTGGGCTCCGGGTCACTGCACCCGGATGACCACCGTATCGGCGGCCCCGGTGGCGTCGATCACGGTCAATCGCGCAAAGCCGGGGCCCGGCGGATCGATCAGGCGCTGGCGGCGGCTATCGAGATCGCCAATTGCGACCCCGTTGACCAGCATGGTTAACGGCAGGACACCGCCGGCGACCTTGACCGGCATTGGCGTGACCTCGCCGCCGGCCGCCCGATCAACATCGATGCGCGAGCCGTTCACCGGGAACTGGATATGCGGTGCCTGATCGCTGCCCGCCCGGACCAGTTCCCCCAGGGGACGGAACCGGCGCAGCGGGAGCGGCAGCTTGGCGTTGCCGCTGACCAGCGTTCCCTTCGGCGCCCTCGGCAGCGCCGCCGGAATCCTGCCGGTCCGCGCAAAGGCGTCGAACAGGATCGGCGCCGCCGCGCTGCGCCCGATCAGCCCCGGCACCGGCGCGCCGTCGGGACGGCCGACCCAGACGCCGATGGTGATACGACCATCGAAGCCGACCGACCAGGCGTCCCGGTAGCCATAGCTGGTGCCGGTCTTGAACGCGATCCGGTTGTGCACGCCGTTTTCCGGCGGCGGCGTGCCGATCAGGACATTGCCGACCTGCCACGCGGCAACCTGGTCCATCAGCCGCATCGGCTCGCGCTCGTCCTGTGCCAGCATGATTTCGCGAAGCGGCTTGGTGGTGCCGAGCCGGGGGAAGCCGGCATAGAGCTGCGCCAGATCCTGCAGGGTGATGCCCACGCCCCCTAACCCCATCGCCAGCCCGGGCGCCTCGTCCTTCGGCAGCACCAGGCTGGTGCCCGCCTGCTTCAGGCGCGACGACAACCGGCTCGCGCCGACGCGGTCGAGCAGCGCGATCGCGGGCACGTTGAGCGACAATTGCAGCGCCTTGCGCACCGGCACGGTGCCCTGGAAGGTCATGTCGAAATTTTCCGGCGCGTAGGAGCCGAAGCGGATCGGGCGGTCATCGATCAAGCTCTCGGGGTGCACAAAGCCGTCCTCGAAGGCGAGACCATAGATGAACGGCTTCAGCGTCGAGCCGGGCGAGCGCACCGCGCGCGTCATGTCGACCTGCCCTGCCCGGCGTTCATCGAAATAATCGGGCGAGCCGACGCGGGCGAGGATGTCGCCGCTTTCATTGTCGACCGCGATGATCGCGACCGAGATGTTCGGCCCTTGCGCGATGGCACGATCGCGGGCGAGCGATTCGAGATTCTTCTGCAGCGTGGCGTCGAGCGTCAGCCGGATGACGGACGCATCCTTCATCGTCGCGAGCGCCTGGTCGGCGGAATGCGGCGCCAGGATCGGCATCGGCTTGCGATATTTCGGCACGGCTTCCGACTTGGCCTGCGCCGCATCATCGACGGGCAGCACGCCCTCTTCCACCATGCGATCGAGCACGCGGTCGCGCCCCTCGCGCGCGGCGTCCGGATAGCGATCGAGCCGCCGCCGCTCCGGCGATTGCGGCAGCGCGACCAACAGCGCCGCTTCCGCCAATGTCAGCCGCTTCGGCTCCTTGCCGAAATAGGCGATCGATGCCGCGCGCACGCCTTCGAGATTGCCGCCGAACGGCGCCAGCGCGAGATAGAGGTTGAGGATCTCGTCCTTGTCGAGTTGCCGTTCAATCTCCACGGCGCGCACGATCTGGCGCAGTTTTGCGTAGAGCGAGCGCTCGCGCCGGGGCTCCATCAGCCGCGCGAGCTGCATCGTGATGGTCGAGCCGCCGGAGACGATGTGGCCGGAGGTGACGAGTTGCAACGCGGCGCGCGACAGCGCCAGCGGATCGACGCCGCGATGGGAATAAAAGCGGCGATCCTCGTAGCCGAGCAACAGCTTCAGATAAGTCGGATCGACGGATGTCTTCGCATCGACCGGCAACCGCCAGCGACCGTCCGCCATCGCGTAGGCACGCAGCAGTTTGCCATTGCGGTCGACGATGGTGGTGGAGACCTTTCGTGCGTCTGCCAGCGGCAATGGGCCGAGGGAGATGGCCCAGACGGTGAAGGCAGTTGCAGTGACAATAAGAACAGCCGCAGCAAGCGCGGCGATGCGTGTGACGAGCCGCCTGCCACCACCGGCGTCATGGCCGGGCTTGTCCCGGCCATCCACGTTCTTCTCCGCGGCGGGCGAAGGCGTGGATGCCCGGGTCAAGCCCGGGCATGACGGAGAGTGTTGCTGGTCCAGGCGACCACTCATTTCGCCGCGCGTACCTCGACAGTGCCGGTGCCGGTGCGGCCGTAGCGCGAGGGGTTGTACATGTCCTCGACATAGGCCTGCGGCAGCACGTATTTGCCCGGCGAGACCGCGCGCGCGACATAGGCCACCGTGAACACCGACTTGGCGTCGCTGGCACGGTCGATCGCCGCGGTGAAGCGGTCATCGCGGAACTCAGTGTGCTTGGGCTCCTCGCCGTCCTCTATCCAGTCGAGGGTGCCGGAGTCGCCGGAGGATACGAGGTGCGGGTTGTCGATCTCGAGGCCGGCCGGCAGATAGTCCGACACGATGATGTGGCCGTATTCCGGCTTGGCTTCAGTGATCTTCAGCACCACCGCGAAACGATCGTTCTGTTTCGCCTTGCTGACGTCGGCCGGCTTGCCGTCGAGCGTGAAGTAATTGCGCTCGATCTTGAAGCCGTTCGAAGCGGCCGGCTCCGGCGTCACCGGCGAGCCCGAGACGGAGACGACGACCTGCACCGGCGCTTCACCGTTATTGGTAATCTTGATCGGCTTGCCGGCCATCGCCTCAGCCTTGTAGCTGCGGAATACCGCGGTCTTGACCGGCTGGCCCTCGATGTCGAGGCTCAGCGTTTCCTTGGCGAGCGCGCGGGCAGCCAGCACCAGCCAGGCGTTTTCCTGGGTCGAGGTGTAAGGCGTCAGCCCCCGCGCCGCCTCGACGCGCGCGACGGCGCCGATCATGGTCGCACGCGCTGCGTTGCCCTCGCCGGCGAGCGAGACCAGCGCGGCGGCATCGCGCAGCGCCGAGCCGTAATCGGTGCGGCCGAACTCAAGCACCGGCTTTGGATTGAGCGCCTCGAGCGCGGCGGCATAGACCCGCTCCGCCCTCGTCCGGTCGCCGACCAGCGCCAGCGCGGCCGCGAGTTGCGATTTGGCGATCGGGGTCGCGAGGTTGTTCAGCTTGGTGTCCGCGAGGTAGCGCAGGTCGCCGATCGGGGCCGCGCCATTGCGGGCGAGCACGTAGAGGCCATAAGCGAGATCGCGGCCACCGTCCTTCTCCGGCTCGTTGGCGTTGACGACGGCGTTGCGGATGCGGTCGAGCGCGCTCTTGAACAGCACATCCGGCACCACAAACCCCTTCTCGCGGGCGCGGGTCAGGAAGTCGGTGACGTAAGCATCGAGCCAGGCGTCGTCACCGCCGGCCGACCACAGGCCGAACGAGCCGTTCGGGCCTTGGCGGGCGAGCAGCCGCTCGATCGCGTCCTTGATGCGCTGGTCGGCCGCGGTGTCCATCGCCAGATGCGCCCCGGCGGCGAGATCATTGACATAGAGCAGCGGCATCGCGCGGCTCGTGATCTGCTCCGAGCAGCCGTACGGATAGCGGTCGAGCGCCTTGAGGATGGTGGCGGCGTCGAGCGCCGTCGACAGGCTGGCCGACACCGACACGCCGCCGGTGCCCTGCACGAGATCGGTGAACATATCAGACGTCAGCGTCAGGCTGTCGCCCTTGGCCAGCGTGCGGACCGAGCGCCGCGCGAGCACCTGCGTCGCCGGCTTGACATCGAGCGCGTAGTGGCGCGCCAGCGTCAGGCCGTTCGGGCCTGTGATGTCGACATCGAGATTGCCCGCGCCGGCGCCGCCGGCATCGAGTGCCAGCGACAGCGAGGTGCGCTGCTTGGCGGCGAGCCTCACCGTGGTGGCAGGATTGCCCGAGAGCTTCACCGGACCGGACGCCTTGACGTTGATGATGTAGTCGCCGGCTGCGCCCTCGACATTGTCGATATCCATGCTCATGGTGCCGTGATCCCCATTGAGCAGGAAGCGCGGCAACGTCGCGGTCAGCACCACGGGATCGCGCACGATGACATCGGTGGTGGCGCGGCCGAGCTTGGTGGCGCTCCATGCCACCGCCATCACCCGCGCTGTGCCGGCGAATTCGGGAATGTCGAAGCTGATCTCGGCGGTGCCATCGGCGCTGACGGTGACGATGCCGGAATAGACCGCAAGCGGCTTCTGCGTGGGCGGCGAGCCCTGCAATTCGGCGCCGCCGGAATCGCCGCCGGTCCTGATCTGGCCGCGCGTGCCCTGCATGCCGTCGATGAGCTGCCCGTAGAGGTCGCGGATTTCGGCCGTCAGGCGGCGCTGGCCGAGATAGTAATCATCAGGCGCCGGCGGCTTGTAATTGGTGAGGTTGAGGATGCCGACATCGACGGCAGCCACCACGACCTTGGCGTCCTCGCCGGGATTGAGCCCGTCGAGCTTGACCGGGATATTCAACGCCGAGCCCGGCCGCACCAGCGACGGCGGCGAGAGCGTCACCGCGAGCGTGCGAGCCTTTTTGTCGATACCAAACCATTTCAGGCCGATCGCGCGGCCCGGCATGCGCTGCGCGGCGGTGTCGAGCGGACGGCGCAACGTCGTCATCACATAAGCGCCGGTGCCCCAGTCCTTGCCGACGGTGAGCCTGACCTGCTGCGTGCCTTCCTTGACGTCAACGGTCTGCGTCGTCAGCAGGCGATCGCCGAGCACGTTCACGGTCAGCCGCCCCGCCGAACGGGCGTTGACGGACACAACCATGGTGTCGCCGGACTGGTATTCCGGCTTGTCGATCGAGGTCTCCAACAGATCCGGCGTGTCGGCGCTGCCATCGGAATACCAGCCGACATCGAACTGCACCGAGGTCAGCGGACCGTCGGCATCGCTCGACTTGACGTCGAGGCGGTAGCGGCCCGACTGCGGCGCGAACGACAGCCGTGACGGCTTGTCGGCGGCAAGATTGACGTCGCCATCGGCAACGCGGCTGGTCGACTTCACGGGTTCAAAATCCCAGGACGAGCCCTGGCGGTACCATTGGTAGCGCGACTCGATCTTCAGGAGTTCGTAGCGCAGACCGTTGCGCGGGAGCTGCTTGCCGTCGGGATCGACGAACACGACGTCGAACTCGGCCTTGTCGCCCTCGGCCACGCTCTTGTCGCCGAATAGCGGCTTGATGCCGATCAGCGAACTCGCCGGCGCCACCGGGAGCACGATCTTGCGCTCAACCGAGCGACCGCCGGTCTCCGCCATGCGGACGAAGATCTGCGCTTCCTGAGGCCGGGTCGAGGTCGGCGCCTTCTCCAGCTTCACCGGGAAGACGGCCGTGCCCTTGGCGTCCGACTCCGGCAGGTTCTCGATCGGGGTACGCTCATTGCTGGCGCTCTCTTCGTCGGCGACGCCAAACTGGTAGCCCGGATAGCCGGGACGCCCCGAGGCCGCCGTCGTCACCAGCATGTCGCCTTCGAGCTGCAGCCCGGACGCCGGCGCGCCGTAAAGGAAATGACCGTCGACCTTAAGTTCCACTGGAACTTCAGCTTTGATGACCTTGTCCTTGGCGGTCAGGTCGAATTCGATCCGCTCAGGGATGTAGTCCTCGACCATGAAGGTGGTTTCGCCGACCGAAGAACCCTTCGGATCGGTGAACGCACGCACCCGCCAAGTGCCGGTCGGCACCGCCGAATTCAGCGCAACGGCCATGCTGCGGCCGCCGGCGCCCTGGTCGGGCAGCACGGCGCGGCGGAATTCAACGCCGTCGGGACGCTCGATGACGAGCGTCAGCGGGCCGCCGGTCATGGCGTTGCCCTGCCCGTCCCGCAAGAGCGCGGTCAGATAGACGGTCTCGTTGGAGCGGTAGACGCCGCGCTCGGCATAGACGAAGGCATCGGCGCCCGAGGGCACCGCGCGACCTGCGACACCACGATCGGTCAGATCGAACGCGTCGGACTTGAGGCTCAGGAACGCATAGTCCGCCTTCTCGCTCATCACGGTCAGCAGCGCCGGCGACAGGCCGCCCTCGCCGCGCGCCAGCCCGGCTTCGAACAGCACGTGGCCAGTCTCATCGGTCTTGCGCGTGGCCAGGATCTCGTTGTTGCGGGCGACCAGCTTCACTTCGACTTTCGCGACCGGCTCGGTGGACGCCAGCGAATTGACGAAGACATGGATGCCGTCATTGCCGGAGAACGCCGTCAGCCCCATGTCGGAGACGATGAACCATTGCGTCGCCAGCGCGCCGTCATCGTCACTGCTCGGCCCCTTGGCGGCGGCGGTCATGACATAGACCCCGGGCTGCAGATCGCCGAGCGCCTGGTCGACCGGGAACGCGGTGACAACGTCCTGGTTGAGCGTGGTCGCGGTCGCGAGTTCGCCGGACCAGACCTTCATCCCGCGCTGGTCGCCGAGGTCGGAGAGCTGGTAGCTGCTCAGCGTGCGCTGGAAGTCGCTGTCGATCACCGTGTTGATCAGGTTGCGGTCGCCGATCCGGAACACGTTGATGGTGACGGCCGGCGTGTTGACGCTGACCACGGGGATGCCGCGCTGGCCGGTGCGCGGCAGCACATAGGCGCGACCGGTGAAGCGCACGAACGGCTTGCGGTCGCGGACATAGATGTTGAACTCGGCCGACTTCGGCAGCACCTCTTTCACGGTCGACGGCAGGCCGGCGCGCAGGTTGATGTTGTAGCGCTCGCCGTGCTTCAGCCCGTCGACGCAGAGCTGCTTGCCCTCGGTGGTGAGCGCCGGCTTGTCGTTGCCGGCAAGCGCCACGAACGGCGCGAAATCGACGCGCTTGGCCAATTCCTCGGAGAACTGGAAGCAGGTCCGCGGCGTCGCGCCATCAGAGTCCACGCTGTAGTCGAGCAGCCGGAAGCCATGCTCGTCCCGCATCTTCTCATATTGGCCGCGGACCTCGGCGACCTCGCGCATGTCGAGCGACATCCGGAGCGCATCGAGCGCCGGCCGCCACAGTTTGCGATCCGAAAACGCCCGGCCGAGAACGGCCAGCGCATCGGCCTCCTCTGCCTGGTTGCCAGCACGCTGGTAGGCGATGTAGGCGGCGGTCGAGGCGCGCTCGAGCAGGAAGGTCTGCTCGCTCGAGGTCGACGTGCGGATCTGGAAGATGGTGCGGGCGAGCCGCAGCCAGTTGCCGCTGTCCTCCGGCGTGGTGGCGGCGATCTGGCCGAGGATCTGCAAGCCGGAGCGGAAGTCGGCGCGGCGGAAGGCGGCATCCGCATCGGTCTTCAGCGTCGCCGTGCTCTTGGCGACCGGCCCCGCCTCGCTCTTGATCTGCGCCTCCAGCTTGATCGCGGAATCGGCAAGGTCGTCGCGCTTGAACGCCTTGTCAGCCGCCTGCGCCGTCGCGAGGCCAAGCGCCAGCGCTGCGCAAAAAGCTGCGACACGAACCAAACCAATCATGACGGATCTCCCGGGGCGGCGAACGAACGCCGCGTGACGAATAAAACGGCGCGAAAAGGTGACAGACTGATGGCGCGGAAACAACGTAGCGAAGAAGTCGCAAACAGGCATTGCCAAACCAGTCGTTATTGCCCGGCCGGCGGAGCGCCGGCACGGCAGGCGGTGACCGTGGACCGCAACCCGCGCTCCACCCGCACGCCTTTGTCGCCCGATACGAGAAAATGGTTCGGATCGGGTTGCCGAAAAATCGGATCTTTCGCATCGGCAAGCTGGGCGGGTACCCAGCCTTAGTGTCGAACGAAGCGGAACTGCAGGGTGCCGTGCTCGCGCGGATCCGGACCGTGCTCGGCGACGCGATAGCCCTCGTGCGCGGCGAGGAATGATTGCGCCGGAATCCAGTTCCTGGCGTACTTGACGAGCTTGTCCTTCGACGTCGGCAGCGCTCCCGGTCCATTGTCGCTGAGGAAGGATGTCTGCACCTCTGCCTTGGCGTCGGCGTCGCTGATCGGCACGCGATACCATGCCATCGCCGCCGGCCGCGTGGCACACAAAGTGCGGATGGTCTCGATTGCTTCCGGGACGTACTGGATGGCGCCGTTCGAGTGCATCAGCTCGATGTCTCCGAGCCAGTCAGCGGCTTCGCGGATATCGCTGAAGAACATCAGCCGATTGGTCGCCAACTGACGCGCGCGGCGCGCCATGGCCGGCGTTTCCACCACCGCCCAGCGGATGTCCGGCGCCTGCTTGCGGGCGAGCTTGTAATGCAGGCCGGCGCCGCCTCCGAAATCGAGCACTGAATTGATCCCGGCCACGAGCGGCCAGTCGCCGGTAGGATCGTAAGCGATGGTCTTGTTGAAGATCGTCTCGACCAACTCCTCGCTCTCATAACCCTCGATGACTTCGCGAGGCGGGAACAGCCTGCGTCTCAGTTTCTGCATCAAGGTCATCGACGCCTCCCGTCCAAGCTTTTCTCGGCAGTGCTCATCTCCCTACTGTCAGAAACATTTGGAAACAATTCGACCGGGTGCGAATTACGGTCGCGGCCCTTACCTGCGTCTGGCGCAGGAGGAGGCCTTTGCGACCCTTGCGGTGGACGCCGCGCCGGTAACTGATGCAGCCAGCCAATGATACCGACGGCTAAAGCCGTGGGGTCCCGGTCTTAATGTCCGGGGGCTATTTCCAGCAAATGCGTGGACGCCGCGATTCGGCCCTGTCGGTTCGCCCCGAGTGGGCGCATTCCGGGCTCGGAAGGCCAGCCTGCCGGATTTCAAGACGGCTGGCCAGTGGCCCAGTCGGGACCCCAGCCTTATGTTTTTCCTGTTATTTTGCGCTCTGCCGTGCTGGCGACAGGCCTATGATTATATTAAAGAAAGGCCTGATGGCGTGATGCCTTGCCAAGACGGTCCCGTAGCTCAACCGGATAGAGTAGCGGATTTCTACTCCGCGGGTTGCAGGTTCGAATCCTGCCGGGATCGCCATTCGGCTTTCCCGTCAAGTGATTTCAATGACTTACGGGCACTTTTGCCTAACTTCTGGGATGGGTTAGGCAATCTGATATCGAATTCGCTCTGCAGCTTCGTCATCGCGGCAACCGCGAGTTTCTTCTTCGCGGCCTCGCGGCAATAGCGCTCGATTTCGCGGATATCCGTGTGGCCGGTGATGCTCATGATTTCGAGCGCGGAACAACCAGCCTCGGCCAGCCGTCGACACGCGGCCTTGCGGACTCCATGCGGCGAGGAACGTGGCGGCAGGCCAGCGTCGCCAGCAGCCTCGCTAATCCACTGGCTGAAGGCTTTCTCGGAGCGCGCCTTGCCATACATGGTTGCGATAAAGGCCGGCCCGTCCTTCGGGCACTTAGCCAAAATTTTGGCTAAGTCGCGATGCACCGGAATGCACAACTCGACATGGCCTTGGCTCTTTTTGGTGCTGATTACGAATCCGTCCTTGGTTAGGTGCTTCCAGCCCAGCCGCACGGCGTCGGAGCGGCGCAGGCCGGTGTGGAGCAACACCTCAAAGGCGAGCCGTATCGCTGTGCCTTCCTTCCACCGCTTGCGGAATGCGGTAATATCTTCCTCTGTCCAGGTGCGGTGGCCGATGGTTTTCAACTTCACACGCTTGGCGACGACAACGGGATTATCGGCGCGCATCTCGGCCGATACGGCGTAGTCCATCACGGCCTTTAAGCGCTTGCGGAAATTGCTGGCCGCCGATGGCGTGTCGGCCATTTTGTCAATCATGTTGTTGATGTGCTTCGGCTGAAGGCTGGCAATCGGGCCGTCGCCATGCTTGTCGACAAAGCGGTTGAGGACGCCGCGATAAACCGCTTGCGTGGTTGCGGCCAGCGCCTTGAATTCCGCGCTGCCGTAGTACCCTTTGACGGCGGCAGCAATCGAGCCCGCCTTGATACGCCGCACCGCTGGCGTTGGCTCGTCGGCACTCATAGCGGCACGATAGGCCGTCCAGAATTCCTCAGAATACAGCGGTGCAGGCAAAGCAAGTTGCGGCTTGCCCGGCCTGCGCAGATAGATGCGCGGTTGCCCGTGCCTATCAAGGTATTCATTCACATATTTGGGTTTGCGCTGCCGCAATGTTTGTCCCAGTAATCGTTATCGTTGGCAGCGGCGGGTGCCTTGCCGTCGAAGAGCGAATCTAGCTCGTGCCTATCCCATAGTACCACGCCTAGAATCTGACGCGGAGCCGGTATTGCACCGGCCGCGCGCTGTTTGTCGAAGTGCGACGGCGAGATACCTAAATACCTTGCGGCATCTGCCCGCCTCAGTCCTCTTGGCTGCATTGGCGACTCGCCTCTCCTTGTGGCAGATTATAAGCCAACATCGCCTCGGTGATTTCGCGCTCTATGTCGGAGCCGGGCGGCCAGTAGTACTTCCCACTACTGCCCGGTACCGCGCGAGGCTCGCCGTCGATTACAAACATTCGCACGTCCTTCAGGTCGACGCCGTGCCATTTCACAATGGCTTGCGCCTCGTGCTTCCGCTCGGGCGTTAGCCGCATCGTGACAACCTTAGCACTCACGACGCAACTCCCAACGTCCTGGCCAGGCCGGTATCAATCGAGAGGCCCATCTCGGCAACCGGCATGTCGGGCACGGGCACCGGCTCGGGCTTTACCTTCCGCTCCGCAATGCGCCGCTTGGCCGCAACATCATTGGCCACCGCCTCCGGTTTTGGGCCTCCCATCTTTTCGTACATCGCCAACATCGCGTCGCGAGCCGCCAGAGCCAGAGGCGATTTGAAACTCCAGCGTATCGCGATAGTCCTGACACCGCGAACGGACGCAGCCGGCGCCAGGGCGGCATACCCGTGATTTTTGGAATGCGTCAGTCGCACGCCAGCCAGTCGCATGCCCAATTCCGGAAAATCCACTTCGGCCAGCGCCAGCGTGATAAACGCCCGCGTGCCGTCGTCGTCGCGTAAAAACGTTAGTCCCTCAACATTGCAATTCATTTTAAAACACTCCGGTTTGGCAAAGGATATCAACCCACGCCCTGTCCGGCGTCGGCGTGAAGCCCTTAATGTTGTAAATCTTGCCTGTGCGAGTGTTTGTTAATCGCCAAGTCGTATCGGCGACGGCCAAGGCGGCTTGGTTGCGGATTGTAATCAGCAACGTCTGCATTGAGGCGAGCCGGCCAATCATCACTTGCTCGCCGGCCCGGAGCGAATGAATCTTTGCTGGCGCCGTGGTGACTTCTTCCCAGGTAGTGATGGTGCCACCGGCACCATCTGGGACTGTCACTTTCTTTTCGAGTTTGATTTCCTCGCGTAACTCTCCCGCTGTTGGCGCCGTCATGCTGCAACCTTGTTGTCGGAGGGTGCGGCCGGGCTATCGTCGATGACATTTTTATTGTCATTCGCCGCGCCAATGACGCCCATGTTGAGCGGCCTCACGTATTCGTCGCCGCCCTCGATTGACGACATGTTTTCGAGATTGCGGATTTCGTTGGTGCTCATCCAACCATTCGTTTTTGCAACAGCATATGCGCTGAAACGCTGCGCAACATCTCCTCTCAGGAGGCCCGATAAATCATGCTCGACAAAGAGCGACTTGCGGCTTTCCGGCGTCAACAGTGACACGTTCATTGCTTGCTCGATGCGCGCGGCCATCGGTGCGAGACAACGGGTAACTAGAGCGCGGCTTTCCTCAACTGCTGCACCATAGTTTGCGCCATCGGAGAGCCCGACAACACTCGGCGGCACGCCGAATACGCGGCAAATGTCGGCATTGCTCAGTTGCCGGCTGGCCAGAAATTCACTGTCCTTGCTGTTGAATTGGAACGTCTCGAATTTCGCGCCGCCGTCTAGCACCATGACTTCATTCGCATTCATTGCGCCCGTAAAGCGCGCCTTGAATTTTGCAATCACGTCATCGACGTTGCCAGCGCCTTTGCCAGCGGCAGAGGCTAATTTTTCCGGAAACACAATAGCACCGGCCGGCCTGAAGGAATTGGTTGCCGCCTGTCCAGCCGTATCCTCTTGCGCCAGCGCCAAGCCGAAGGTTGCCGCCGCGTATTGGATTGGCGAAATTCCCCAGATGCCGTTGTGGCTGCGATACCGGATATGTAGCACTTCCTCTTGCAACAGCACCTGCGTCGGGCCGCGCAAGGGAGTGTACTGGTAACGCACCCGGCCGTTGGGCATCCAATCTACCCAGACTTGGCCGGCAATCAGCGGATGCAGCGCAGTCACCTGGCCGCGTCCGTTGCGCTCTATCTTGGCATAGGCGTTTCCGTACATCAGCACGTCAGCAATCAGCCGCTCGCGCGCCTCGAATGAGGTGTGAATGCCGTCTGGCGTTGTTGCCAGCACATCGTAAAGCGGGTGGCTGGTAGCAGCTTCCCGGCCACCATCGTCCTGATGCTGGTAAAGCTTCAGAGGCACCGCCGCCAGCGGGCCGGTGATAGCTGCGATACAAGCAAACGCAACGTTGTGGCCGCTGGCCTTTTCAACATCCTGCGCGCCGGCAAATCGCGAGCCGAGGAATTGCCCGAGGAAAGGGTCACTAGAGGCGACGGTATCGCGCTGCTCGGCCTTCTTCCAGAATTTCCAATTCATCGCGCGGCCTCCATCTCAAGCAACGCGATGCGCCGTTGCGCAGCGGTGCGCTGTTGGCGTGCGCGGGCGCTAACCGAAGTGCCGTCATAGGCGGGCCATGCGGAAACCACCGACACCTCATGAAGCGTGACGGATTGCAGCGTGCGCTTGTCGCCTTGCCAAGACTCCTTGTCGACGGAAAATCCAAACGACATGCCGCCCAAATCGTTTCGCGCAGCAAGCGCCAGCACATCGTTAGCCGCCTGTGTTGCGGGCATATCGATTTCAAAGCGCAGGCCCTTGCTGTCCTCAGACAAGCGCAGCGTGCCGCTTTTCGTCCTGGCCAGCACCTTATCGCGCTGGTGGTCTACGAGCGCCAAGATATCCCGGCCGCTGTTAAGGCTGGCCGCGAATGCACCGGGCGCAATTACCTCCGAGAAGTCCGCAATCCGCGCTTCATTGTGGAACGTTGCAGCGTAGCCCGTCAGCGTGCGGCCAACCGCGCGCACCTCGGTTGCCGTGCGCTTTTCAATCTCTGTCGTCATTAGAAATTCACCTGCCTGTGGGGCTGGAGCAACATATCGACGCCAAGCGCAATTGCCTGCGGTGGAGTCTCGGTTGCGGCCTCGCGGTTATTGTACCAGTGGCCCACCAACAGTTTCACGGCGTGTACAACGGCCGGCTGCGGTGGCGAGCTAATCGTGACGCCAACGGAGTCGACATACGACTCCGCGGCATCAATCAGGGACTGGATAAGGACGTCGTCCGAGTCAAAACTGACTCGGACGTGCGCCTTAGCGTCCGCCAACAACACGGCGGACATTGATTAGACGTTCTTGTAGGAGAACGCTTCCAGGTGCCGCAACGCAATGTCGCAGTCGAGGAAAGCGTGAAGCCGCAAGCCGCCCTTGCTCGCGTCGCTGAACGGGTTTGCGAGGATATCGACACCACTCCACATGCCGATTACCAAGTGCGACCAATCACCGTAGATAAGCGGATGCTTGGTGCTGACTACCGGCACGTTGTTGGAGACAACAATCGGCTCGCCGTGGAAGGTTTCCGACAGCGCGATGTAGTGGCCGAGAGTGTCTTTAATCTTCCTCGCAACGCCAGTAACGGCGGAATGCGTGAGGAAGCCGGTGGTGCCGGTGACGTTGGCGGTTTCGAGCGCCGACATTAAGTCGGAAGAGATATCGCCGAGCGCCGTGTCAGTGGTGGCGTTTTCGGTGACTTCCGTCAGGATGCCGGTGGGCTGATTGGTGCCGCCGCCCTGAATGGCTGCGGAGTCCATCGCCTGGCCGAGCACAAACGCCAAGTCGCTGCGAAGGATGTTTTCAATCGCAACGCCAGACTGCAGCGTCAGGCGCCGAGACATATACATTTCACCGGCAACCGTCTTGGGCGACAGACTCACCTTATCAAAGGTGCTGTCCGACGCAGTGGGCGCGCCGTCCTCAGCAACCCAATACGACGTCGGCCCGGAGTCCAAACGAGGCAAATCGAGGTTGCCGACAAGGCCCGGAATGACAGTCGCGCCGAGCCGCTGAATCGCGAGTACGGGCCGCAGCCTGTCAATCATAGCGCCCTGGTCCGTTGCGACCGTGGCACCGGCCGAGCCGCCAACCAACATGGCGCGCTGCTCGCCGAAGAGGGCCGCAGTCGGAATCATGACACCGCGCACTTCACGGCCCTTGCCAAGCTCGGAGCTAACCTCGGCTTCGCGGCCAGACAGCTTACCGGCAACGCTTTCGCGAATAGCCTTGGCCACGCTGAACTCGCGCACCTCGGCATCGAGGCGTGCATCCGGCGCAGCGTCGGACAGGCGCTCGAATTCGGCAATCTTGGCGGCACGCTCAATCTGGCCGTTGATTGCGCGGACTTCGGTTTCCAGCGCGTCAAACTTTGCGGGATCCGGATTATCGCCCAGCGCTCGCATCGCTGCGATTTTCGAGGCGCGGGTTTCTTGAAGAGAAGCAATAGTAGTCATGTAGTTGGTAGTCCTTTCGAAAGTGGCCTCACGGCCGGGTGTGGCCCGAAGGCCGGTAAAACGTTGGCTCGAGTCCAACGCAAAATGCCCACGCAGGCGGTGCCTGGCGGGCTAATCAGATTGGGAAGTGTGGAGCGCGAGGTGCGCAGGCCGGATTGGCCATGAATGCCGGGATGTTTCCGGTTAAATGCGCCGTGCTGGTTTCCAGCTTGGTGGCGCTTGTTGTTTGGTTTTGCGGGCTACGTTGCCCGGATAGAGAAGGCCAGTCGTTGCTGGCCAACGCTGCGGTTGAGTCCGCAGTCGATTAAAAGCTAGGCCATGTCGAAGAAAACCGACAAGGGCGCGCTCTGAAAAATTTTGCCCTCATATAACCAAGTGCCCGAGCGGCCTGTTAGGGACGAGGTGCCCCTCGTAGGGTAGTCATCTAAATAAGGCGGCCTGTCCAAAAAAGCCGGGCTTTCGCCATATACGAAGTCAACTTCGGATTTGCCCCTCTCTAATAACCGCCCGGCGAGGCAGGCAAACCGCAATACCCCCTGCTTAACTGTCAACGAAAACGCATGCCCCTATAGCTTAGCAAGCGGCGAGCCGGGCAGGCGCAAGCGAGAAAAAATCTCTCCCACATCCTTGGGCATTTGTGACATGCTTTAATATCAATGGGTTACGCCCCTACTTCTATGGGAATGGCAGAGGCTTCAACCGCTTATGTGCGACAATATGTCGCATTGTAAACGCAAAATAGTTGGTGCAGCCGGCTCTAAATCCAATCGCACGCTGGAGTTGAAGCGAAAAATGCTTGTCGACAAAACATGGGTGCCACCATACCCGCCACTTTGCACACACTGGACGCTGAAGGGTTTGTTCAAAATCTATTATGGCCGCGATGCGGGATGCGTTCTGTTTCTCGATAAGCGCCACATTTACGCGTATGCGGGCCTGCCCTATGGATTGGCGGCCTTGGTGGCCGCTGGCAAGCTTGACGATCTGATTGGATTTCCCACCTCGCCGTTGAACATCCCGAGAGAACATAATCACTGGAACAACGGACGGGTGTAAGCGCTACGCAGCGAGTAGGCACGCGGGCAAACTTTCCGGCTCATGCCTGGCTGCAATCGCGAGCGCCATGGCCGCCGCGATAATTCCGTCAATGCGCCCGCTGGCCTTGGATTTATCCAACTTGCGCGAGCCGGCCGGATCCGTGGTGACAACGGCATTGCTCGCACACATCCTCATAATCGGATTGCCTGCGTGGTTTATTCTCTGCTGCGCCACCAGCACTTCGAGGTTGTCGACGGCCGGGCTCATATCCTTATAGCCTTGCCCAAACGGCTCCAGCGGCAACGTGACGCCAATGCGCTCAAGCTCCCGCTTCAAGTCCTCGATGCGCCAGCGATCGAACGCGATTGCTTGAATATCAAACCGGGCCGCGTCTTCGGCCATGGCCTCGGCCACCAGCACTGGATCGATAACCTTGCCTGGTAGTAGCGTTAGGCGCGCGTCGGGCTGTTTCGCCCACAAATCATACGGCACTCTGTCCAAGTCAGATTTGCCGCTGATATCAAAATCAGGAAGGAAAAAGCGCGGCAGCAATTGCACCGTGCCGTCCTCCATCGGAAACGCCAGCACCCACGCCGTCAAATCTCGGGCAGCACTCAAATCCAAGCCGCCAAAGCAGGGCCGGCCTTCTAGCGCCTTGTCGTCGATAGGCCCTAGATTACAATCGTTCCATTCACGGGCCGCGATAAAGCGCACCGTGCCGTCAGTTCTTTGATTCAGCACCTTGTTACGGAAATCGGCCTCTTTAGACGGAATGCGCTTCGCCTGCGCAGCCATGCGCTCAATCTGCTCTAGGCTGTTGAAATCGCCGAGCGCAGGGTTGGCCTTCGCCCAAGTTTCAGGACTCCACGGGTCGTCCTTATCGCTGGCCGCAAACAGCGACAGGTGAAAGGACGGGTCGTCAATCTCGCCGGCCTTCACTCGCGTGCCGTAGTCCAGCATCTCTGAGAAGAAGTGCGAGTCGTCTTTGGCCTGCGTGCTGATAAGCACAATCAAGGGATTGTCGCGCGCGCCGAGGGCGCTGTCGAAGGCGTCAAACAGGTGCCGGTTGGGCCAGTAACCTGCCTCGTCACAGAGCACAAACGAGGGCGACATGCCGAGCTTGGAGTCCGCGTCGGCAGATACGGCCTTCAAAACCGAGCCCTTGCCGGGGCCTTCCAGCACCTCGATTTCCTTGCTGAAGCGAATGATGTTGACGCGCTCGGAAAGCTCCGGGTGCACCTCAAGCATGGCCTTCGCCTCGGCCCAAGCCTTGCCGGCCTGTAGCTTGTCGATAGCCGCGAAATACACCTCGCCGCGCTCTTCTGATTCCGGGCCGCAGGTGTGACAGAGCGCGAGCGCAGCCGACAGAAAAGTTTTGCCATTCTTCCGGCCCATACTCACCACGGCCGTACGCACAGGCCGAATGCCTGGCGCGTCCTCCGCGTAAATGGGCGCAAGGATGTCGTCGATTTGCCACTGGCGCAGTTTCATCGTCGTGCCGCGCAGCGAGCCTTGCGTCACCCGCATGTCCTCACAAAAGGCGATAACCCGCTCCAGCCTTGAGAGGCCTTCAGCTTCCCATGGCAGGGTTTCGCGCAGCTTTGGAGAGAGTATCGACTTACCTTTTTTGGGTTTGGCACCCGGCCCACGTAGGCCCATTTTTCCTCCTTGTGTGACATGCGTCACAAAACTAAGTATTTGCCCTTCTGAGACGCCGGTCTGGTATGCATAAACGCATATCTCTGGAAGCCCCCTAGGTGGATGGCGACAAAAATAGCGTCACACCACACGTGGTATGCATTGCACGCATACATACTGCATATGGTATGCATATAACGCATATGCCCTAGGATGCCCAGCGCGGGCCGCTGGTGCGGTTTGCGTCAGCAGCGCTGTCGCGTTCATGCGAATTCGAATGAACGCACCACGCAAGCGCGCTGCTAGGGCGTTGACGCCAATTGGCGACATCGCCGCTACCAATCGCCGCCAATCGGGTTGCCATGCACATCGCAGCCCTTAAACGGGCTGCCTAGCTTGCCGCGCCTGTCCGGCCTGTCTGCCACGTTCGTTTTATAGTTGTGGCACGCCTCACACATCGACATGAGGCCATCCAAAGGCGGGAATGCCGGGCCACCGGCCGCAATAGCAACACGGTGGTCTACTGCCTTGGCTAGCGTGGTGCGCCCACGTAGTTCGCAGGGATGGCACAGCGGATCGCTTGCCAGCTTGGCACGGCGCAGGTTGCGCCATGCCGTGGTTGTGTATGGCCAGCCGCTCATGCTGCGTCGGCGGTCTTTAGTTCATCTTTAAGTTCACCATAGGCAGGTGCAGGTGCATTGGTGCACCCCTTAAGGGGGGTGTGCACCTGCACCTTTGCACCTAGCCTGTCTGAATGGTCGCTTGGTGCAGGTGCAAGTGCATCAGGTGCATGCACCTCGTTTGCACCTAGATTTTGCACCTCGGCCGGGACGTAGACTTTCGGGGTTCCGGAAGATGTGACGCGGCCGTCCTCCTCCAATGCCTTGACGGCTCGCTTCCATCTCGACGCAATCGTGTTCTCTTTCGCGTCGGGATGCATTTGGTGATACCTCGCTTGCCACATGCCACCGCCGACAGGATGGCCGCCTGCGGATAGCTCGGTCAGGATTTCCATCACCTCGGTCTCGGCCTTGGCCTGCACGGTCTGGCTTGCAGCCTTGGCAAAGCCCGAAACGTCAGCCGCCTTCACCACCACAGGCGCGGTAATCGGCTCGCCGTCCTCGTCCGTGCCGACGTTCACAGACTCCATGCGGAAATGGCAGATGACGCCTTCCTCGCCGTCGTTGGTGCCGTCGCATTCCAGCACATGGCCGGAAGCGTTTTTCTTGACCATGAACGACGCATCAACGGCGCCGTCCAAGTCGATAGCACCTTTGCCGCGGTCGCCAGCCCAGCCGGTATGATGGACCACGGTCAGGTGCGCGCCGGTTTCGGCAACGATGGTGTCGCAGGACCGGACATATTTGGCCATGTCCTTGGATTGATGCTGGTCACCACCGCCGAAGGTTCGCGTCACCGTGTCGATGATAATCCAGACGCACGGCTGGCCAGTTATCTCCGCTGCCTTTTTGACTGCCATGGCAATGGCCGTGGCGTGTAGCATGCCCGTGGTCATGTCTATCAGGCCGCCAAGCACAAGTAGTGGAAGGTCTTTGACGCCGTGCTTCTTGCGGAAGGCGAGCATGCGCCGCTCGGTCAGCTTCTTCCGCTCGGCCGCCACATAGACAACCAAGCCCTGCTTCACCTTTTTGCCCATCCACGGCATGCCTGCCGCGATGTGGCATGCAAGGTCAGTCACGATGACCGACTTGCCGGTGCCTGGCAGGCCGCTAATCATCGTGAATTCGCCAGCGGTGAGCATGCCCTTGACGACAGTTTCCTTCTTTGCCTCGGTGCCGATGTCGTCGAACCAAGTGAAGGTCAGCTTGCCCCACGACTCCATCTTCGATGGCGACGGGGTGTTGTCGTTAGCCGCAGCAGGCTTGGACAATAGCCGTGCCTGCAGCAGCGCCATGCCTTTCTGCAGCTTGGTCGGCTCGCGCTTCGGCGGCTCCGCACCCATATCCCGCGCGATAATCGACTCGGCAACAGCACGGTCAGACTCCGGGCCGTGGATTTGGATTAGCTCGGGCTTGCCATCAGCCAGCCGGATTAGGAACGTTGCATCACGGTCGCAGCCGTCGACGTCGCTTACAATGACGCAAGCAGCACGGGCGGAAGGCTCGTCCTCCGGCCATTCATCGGCTGGTAGCTTCCGGACGTTGGCCGGGTCGGCCTTGGCCCAATCCGGCTCGCCATCTTCACCGGCCGGTGCAAGCACCACGTCGGCGTGGCAATGACGCTGGTCTATCAGGCTGTCGTAAATGCCGAAGGTAAGGTCGCGGGTTTCGTCAGACATTGCCAGCCTCCGCATGTGCGAGGACGGCCTTGGCGATTTCGGCCGCAAGCTTTTGCCAGTCGTCGCCGTAGATGCGAAGCTCGCCCCTGGCGTTGCGTATTAGAGTCAACTTTTGCAGGCTGATTTCTTCAACGCAGAATGTGCCGATACGTCGTCCGGAGCCTTTCGGCCGGAATGAGGTAACTTTCAAAATGTGCAGTCCTATATGGGAAAAACCGGACGTTGCCGGAGATGGTGCGCCGTTGGCCGGCGTCTATCGGTTAGGCAATCGCCAAATTTCCCCTTGGGAAACAATGGCGGCAAAATTGCCTAACCTTGCCGTTAAGTACCTGTAATCATTGAAAACTATTGATCCTGCCGGGATCGCCATCGTCCAAAACGGTCACTAAAGTCATTGAAGAAAAGAACTCTGATTGACCACCTTTTCGGACGCCCGTTCGGTGGATCACATTTCGATGCGACAGCATCGCGCGTTCCTTGATATCAGATTGAGACCTAGTTTTAGGGTTGCTGCATCCGAAGGAGCAGCCAATAGTTGAAAAAATTGGAGGCCATCTATGGGGCGAGCACAATTCGAGTTCACCGCATTGCCACGAATCATCGCAGAAAACGAAACCCACGTGGTTCTCGCGATCCCGGTTTCGAAGGCTTGTCTAGCACGCAATATCCATTTCCTCGGAGCGCTTACCGATTGCGCGACCACAAGGACGGTGCCGCCGACCTTTGACTGACATTCAGTAAGATTCCACTCGCGTTTAGGGGGCAAGATGGATTTTCTGGATGCTTGGCGCCAACGCGCCACGCAAGTCGCATCCGGCTGGCGGGACGCCGGACGCGTGGCCTCGGAACGCGTCCGTAGGTCAATAACAAGCGGACTGACCGCGACGGCCTCTGTTGCCGGCGAGGCGTATACGGCCGCGCTCGATTGGAAGAACAACAGCGAATTCAGCAATTGGCTGGCAGATCACTTGAGCAACCAGTACGCGACCATTGCTAGTAAGGCTATGGATGCTGAGTATCTTCGCACACACATCGGCGGCAGCTGGCACAGGCTCTACGACGGTGGCCATACCCTTGCGGGTAGTTGGAAGGCCGTTAGCACGGCGTTGCCCGACCTTGGCGCGCTGGAGCAACTTGGCACCTGGGCGAACGAATATTGGAAAGACTTAATCACGGCTCGCGGTATGCCGATCATAATCCTCGATCATGCCGATCAAGTCAGCGAATACTTCAAGCACTTAGATTGTGTAAACGTGGCTCAGCTTGTAGGTGGCGACGTTTGCGGCGTGTCAATCTACTGCAACTGGAACGACCCGGCCAAATTAGTGGCATCGGTCACGGCGACTCAATGCAGCGGCATTGTCTACGCCAACGTAGTGGCCCCGCTTGTTGGTCTCATCGCCCTCGGGCGAGCCTATTTCCTGGTTAGGAAATCTGAGCACGATGATCTCCAAGACCTGATTGAGCCAGCATTGAAAGGTCTGGCGCGCAATGGCGCTACCGTTCTGCTAATCACCGTCATACCGGGTGGCTTCTTGGTGCACCTTAGTAGCGGCATCGTGATAAGCCTCGCCCATGGCTACGTCTGGGACAAGGGCCGCGAGAATAAGGAGGCGATTTTGACAATGATGAAGGACTGCCTCGCTAACTTACAAGATGCGGTGCCCGGGCCTCGGGGCCTTCCGCTGTTGCCCCAAAACGATGGGGCGACCTAGAGCAGAGCGTCCTGCGTGCATCCACCCCAACGGGCTGCGTGCTCGGCATCAGATCGGATGGCAAAACGGAGCCGAACGCCTCAAGCAACTGAAAGCGAAAAATGACGAAGCGGATCGATCGGATTCCAAATCGAACCCTCGACACCTGGGAAGCGGAGCTCGCCAACTGGATGCAGCCGCCGGAATACCGTCACCGTCTCGATGAGATTCTTCGATCTATCCCTCGATCGATCTTTTTCCGGCAAGCCGGCCTCACATTTCTGCGTGACGCCTGGATTGCCAGCCGCGTCGCTGACGCACTGTCATCGGACGCCGTCAGATTAGTGTCCGCCGACCGACCGGACTTCGAAGTTCAGACCAAAGGGCAAATCGATCAGTTCGAAGCGACTGAGGCCGACATGGATGGACGTCGTCGCGGCGATGAACCAAATGGGTCGGCTATAAGGCAGGACCCGGTCGAGGATTGGCGCAAGAGATTCGAGGCAATTCCGGCAGCACTCGATCGCGTGATCAGCAAGAAATTGAGCAAGGAATATCGACCAGATACCAACCTAGTAATCTACATCAATCTTGGCTGCTACGGAGCCTATGTCGATGAAGGGCTGCCGATACTTCGTAAAGGTACCTTCCCTGCAAAAGATGCATTCAGACATCTTTTTGACCTATGTGAGGGCACGCTCTACAGGTTTTGGGAGGACGGAGCGTACACGTTCGACAAATGGCAATCCGCCCGCGTGACCGACTTCTGATCGATCGAATTTCGAAGCAGCCTGTGGATGCGCCTAGGAGGCAGAGCTATCCAACTGGACTCCGCCGCCGGAATACCGCGACCGAGTCGACGAGATCCTAGGATCTATAATCTCGCACCCGCTCCACTTTCATCATGGGATACTCGCAGGCAAAGCTTGATTGCCTCCTGTCGGGAGCATTGCCCCGAGCCTGCAAGAGTCGATATCGGCTGCTTCCATGGAAGCCGTATATGTCGAGGAACGGCACTCGGATGATTAGCGAAATGCTATACCTACATTGACATACATTAGCGATATGCTAATTATTTAGCACATGGAAATTCGCTATACCAAAGCCGCTGCTAAGGCCCTGATGAAGATGCCTACCAACACGGCCCAACTGATCCGGGGAAAAATTCGACAATATGCGGCGGACCCCGCAAGCTTAGCTAACAACGTCAAGAAGCTTCAGGGGCGAGAGGACGAATACCGGCTGCGTGTGGGGGATTGGCGCGTCATCTTCACCCAGGACGGCGTTGTTCTGGATGTATTGAAGGTGCGTCCGCGCGGCAGCGCTTACGAGGACTAGGTCTATGAGCAAACCGAATATTATCACCACTCCGAGCGGGGACCGCATGGTGCTCATTCCTTTCGAGGAGTATGAGCGCCTAGTCGAAGCCGCCGAGGATACGGCCGATACGCGTAATATTGACGAGATCAAGCGTCGCCTTGCATCCGGCGAAGAGGAATTGATCCCCGCGGAAGTCGTGGACCGACTCATCGACGGCGAGAACAAGCTTCGCGTTTGGCGCGAGTATCGCGGCATGTCCGCGAAGGAATTGGCCGAAGCAGCCGGTCTCGCCGCGCCGTATATCTCGCAGCTCGAGACCGGTAAGCGAGATGGGACCATCGAGACGTTCAAGAAGATCGCCGCGGCGCTGCGCGTCGATATCGACGACATCGCTTAGAGTGGCTCCCGCAAGCAAGTGAAGGCACCTGCTGGTGGTTCGAAGTTCCCTCCCAATCCGTCTCCGGACGGGGCTGTTCGATCCGCGAAGCCTCCGGTTCGGCCTTTCCGGCGAGTTTCGGGAAAGGTTGACAAGCGGGAGCTACTACGGAAGGGGATTAACCCGCTCGCTCCTGAGATATCCGGTCGCTGCAACGCGGAATCTCAGCCTTAAGTAGTGGCAGTGGTTTCCCGGATATATCGCGATCACCGCTCAGCGTAAAAGGTATCCAGAGAATGCACGCGTGCGTATGGGAGTTGCGTAATTGCGGCAGAAGCTCCGGATTTCCAGGAACCGACGATCATTATTGGAACTATTTTCACCTGATCTACTCGAACAGCTCGCCGAGTTGGAATGGTTGAGAGAGCAGGTCAGGCAAGCGGAAAAACTAAATCCGCAGCAGATATTGACTCAATTCAAGGCTTACCGGCAGCAGAAAACGACCAAAGCCAGGCGGAGCGCGCACTAGAGCTTCGGTTCTGATGGAATCAGAATCGAAGCTTTGGATTGCGGTTATGACGCGCGTCCGAAAGCGAGCCCAATAGATCGTCGACGTGGCGGTCGATCAAGGCCAAGGCAATGGCAGGCTTGGCGACGTCTACGTCGTCCACATGCCAGTATCTCACTCTGTCCGCCATCTCCGGAAAACGCCGTTCGATGAGCGGCCGATGCTCTGCTTCCTTCAGCGCGATGATGAGATCCGCGCTCTCCAGGTCAGGCAGGGTACAGGGTTGAGGGTACCGCAAGTTTCCGACCGGCCGGACGCCCCTGGCCTGGAGACCATCGAGAGCGAAAGGCGACATTGGGCCGACGTTGTCGGGCGATCCTCTTTCCGCGGCCCCTTTCGAGAAGGCGCGCCAGTTCAACTCGGCCAGCCCTGCGCGGTGATTGAATAGCTCTTCTGCAAACCGGCTGCGGTAATAATTGCCTGTGCACAGGAACAACAGTTGATGAGCCATCGCGAAAGAATCATGAGCTGAGAGGGGGCGCCGCTACACCGATTGATATCGATGGTCGCTTTCTTGCGCAATTGCGCGACGGCCGCAGAGCGGTTCGCAAGGTACGAATTTGATCATCAAATCATGTTGCAGACGATGATGCGCCCTTACACGGATTCGTCATTGTTGAGGCACGTTTTGTCGCAGCGTACCCAGCGGGAGGCGGGTGGATAATGAGCGATCATTATGAGGTTGGGATCGTGATGGAGTCATGTCATGAGACGAACCGAACTCAAGCGGATGAGTTCTGACCGCCTGTGGACGTTGCGTGTCGAACTCGCTGGCGTCCTGCGACAGAAGATTCTGTCGATGAAGGCGCAGTTGGAAGATCGTCTGAGGAAGCTGCGGGTCCCCGCTTCCGCGCGTCGGCCATATCCGGAGATACAGCCCAAGTACCGCAATCCTGATCAGCCATCGGAAATCTGGGCCGGTCGAGGCAAGAAGCCGCGGTGGCTGGTCGCGCAGCTGAGGTTGGGAAAACGGATCGAGGATTTCAGAATCAAGGTGCGGAAAAAGAGCCGGATCGCCGACCGCCTGGCGCGCATCGGCAGGTAGTGTCCGGCGGGCGAGGAACGAAACCGCGGGGCCAGCGTCGAGTCCCAGCCTCCGGTCGAACGCCCCCTACCCCCACCGGCCGGAGGAAAACCTCCAAGGTTGGCGGCCCCAGCGCACCCTGGGGCCGTTTGATGAGTAGCGCGCTCGGGCGAGACGTCTTCCGGGGCAAGGCTCCGCGGCTCGCACGACCGCTGGAGAGGCACGCGGGAGGCGCTTTGGCATGGTTAATCCCTGGTTGCCGAATTTGGCAAAGGTCTTGCTAATCGCTGCTCCGACACTGCAGCCCCCGACGAGGCTGCGCCGAGTTGGATCAAGCGGGAGCAATGCCCATGGGTGCCGCGTCTCAGACTGGGAATTCCAGCATCACCGTGTTACGTGATGTCCTCGTCATCCAGACGATGCTCGAGGATCTGCAAAGGTCTGTCCGGATCCTCGATTGCGATATCGCGACGGAGGAAGCCTCCGGAGGGGTCAGCAATGCTGCGGACCCGCGATATCCGCTGCTCGCCAGAACGCTCTCGACGCGACGGGACAATCTCAAATCGACCATCCGAGCGCTGAGCGACCGCCTGGGCCAACTGACGGCAACGGCGTAGCCCCCTGTTCGGGTGGATAGGCGGGCTGCCGGTTATTGGCGGCCAGAGAAGATGGGCAGGTTTGCGTCCAGCGCGCCTTGCTGGCGTCGCCGGCATGCCTTAAGGCGGCCCGCAGATACCCCGTCCGCGATTCACTGGAACTCGATGCGAAAACTGCTTGTCACGCTCTCGGCTGCCCTTCTGGTGGGGGCCTGCCTGCTGGTACTCCGGAACGAACTGCACGCAAGGCCCGCCACGCAGTGCGGCTTCTGGGGCGAGATGGAAGCCGGAATGTCCTGCCGGTAAAATTCGCCGCCGTTTTCGGCCCTGGAACAATGGCCTGAATTAGGGCAGAGCTGACGCGAGCGGCGAAGATCAATGCCGCCGCGTGGTTTGGCCCCGCCAACCACGCCCCGAGCAAAACCCGGGCGCGCCAATTCCCAAAGCTTGGTCTCGTTGCCATCGTCGGAGGTGAGGCGCTGCTGGCGCCCGCCTCACCCGACCGTCGGTCAGCCTGATCTCTTCACCGGTCGCGGGCGCGCCGACATTCCCCAAATGGGAACTGTCCGGTGATTTTCTCTGGCGTTCGAGGGCGATACGGCCTGTCTGCTGGGTCTTGCGCCGGCAACCGTGCTATCTGAGCACCAGCCGCGCCAATAGCGCCGCCAGTTCGCCTTGCCGCGACACGCCCACCTTCGAGAACACGCGCTTGAGGATGGTCCGGGCGCTCTCCTCGGTGATGCCGAGCTTGTCGGCGGCGTCGCGCGGCGACTGGCCGGTGCCGACCAGCGCCGTCACCCTCGCCTCGCCCAGCGTCAGGCCGAGCACATCGCGGATCAGCGACGGGTCCGGTGGGCTGCTGTTGTCGGGGTCGACGACAAGGATGAGCAGCCTGGCCTGGGTCAGGAACTGGTTGATGCTGTTGGCCGCCATCGAGACCGGCAGGACATAGAGCGCAAGCGGCCGTCCCGACGTCCGCCGGTGCACGATGATCGGCTTTTCGCCAGCCAGAACATCCTCGGCGCGGTACGCCGCGAGACGTTTCATCGCCGCGGAGGCCGGCGAATTCAGCGCGAGCGATCCCGCGGCAAGCTTCTCCTCCACGATCTCGAGCCCATCCCCGAGCAGCGACTCCGCCTTCGGATTGGAGAAGATCACGCGGCCGACCGAATCGAGCACAAAGACCCCGGTTCCCAACCTCGCGAGCGCGGCGCCGAGGCCGAGCTTGCTTAGTTCGGAGTCCATCAAGCGAATGCCAAGGCGAAGCGAGCGCTCGACGTGACGGCCGAGCTGGGCCACGAGATCGAGCTCAGCGTCGCTATAGACCGGCTTGCTGCTCGCGCGCTGGATGCTCATCGCCACCTCGATCTTCGCATCCGGCGAGACCGTTGCGGCGGCGAAATATTTCAGGCCGTGTTTCCGAAGCAGCTCGGAATAGAAGGGGTCGGTTGCGATGTCCTCGTCGGAGACGACGTCACGGTCGGTCAGGACATCACGATTGAAGAATGCACGGATCGCGCGGATATCCCGAAACGTCCACTCGCGCATGTATTCTTCAGCGATCACATCGAGCGAGGCGGACTGGATGGCGCCAAAACTTCCGTCGTCCCTGCCATAGAGCAGAATAGCGCCGACATCGTCGAGGCAATCGGCAATGCTCTGCAGGGCCACCGGCCAATGCGACGGCTCCGCCGCGGATTGATAGATGGCGTCGATGGCCTTCAGCAGATGATGCGACATTGAACCGACAAACCGAATGACGAGTGAACGCGTGGCAATCAATCACGAGGATTGAATGCCCCGCACAATGCATTTGGATGTCAGGAAACGATAACGGGCAAGTCCGTACGATCACGGCCTTTGCATGGGTAAGCGCAACCATTGACGGCCGATCGCGGTCAGCCATCCCGTGAGGCGCAAATCACTGCTTACCGGACGGAAAACTCCAAGAGTGTCGAACGCCAGTCGCTTCGTGCAATGCACGCACTAGACCACGAAAGCCCGCCTCGCGCCAACGCGGGAAGGTCCGCGCGAATCTCAGGGTATAGCGGTCACGTCCGCGGTTATGTTGCGGCGGTCACACGTGATGCGCGCTGACCTGTCAGTCAACGGGAAGCCTAGCCGGGCGACGGCTGCTCCGCATGCGCACGCGCGCGCTCCGGCCTTGCATCCCTGGTACAGGTCGTCATGACAAAGGCGATGCGGCTGCATTGCCACCCCGGCCCGAGCGCCGCGCTCGCCACCGTCTCCTGAGAGAGGCTGCCGGCTGACAGGAGCGCCACGCCAAGGCCGATCACGACGATAGCGGCCAGCAGCGCTAATCCCTTGCGGCTATAGAGTTGGTGGATCATGCGATCGTTCCTGTTCAGTTTGCGCGGAGCATAGGACCTCGTCGCCCCTCTTCCTGTGATCGGAATCACAGTCGCCCCGCGGCGTTTTAGCGCTGGCGCCCGCCGCTTATTGCGCCGGCTGGATCACGTTGCAGTTGGTCCGCCCGGACATCAGGCAGTCCTGCATCTTGCTCGCCGCGGTCAGTTCGCGCGCCAGCCACAAGCCCGCTGCCAGCATCGCGGCCGCAATCAAGAGACCGGCAATTGCGCCGCGGCGGCTGCCGCCTCCCCTTGGGTCTGTCATGATCGTGTCGGTTCCCGCACCGTCACCGCAGAAGAGATCGTGGTTGCAGTAGCTGCTTCGCAAGTACCCGTGTGATCACAACAACTTCAGATCAAATATGCAAAGCCTGGGCATAAGTGTCGCAAATCCGTTGCGCACGTCCCCGCGCTGCTCAACACTGCGCGCCTTCCGGGAAGCGCGTGTGCGGAGCGCGCCATGGGTAAACAACATGGGTAAACAAGAAACGGGCTACGACTATCATCGCTACAAAAAACTGCTGGCGGAAGCGGTCGACGAGAACAAGCGGCTCGAATTGATCCAGCTCCTGATCCGCGAGAAAGCCCGGGACAAGCTCGAAGCGCAGCGGACCTCCGATCGCGTGGCCATGACGGCGCAGACGGTCGCCAGGGTGCTGGGAACCTCCCGCCACCGCGACAGCTTCTAGCTCGGCTAGAACTTTAGCGAAGTTCGAAGCGCATGACCGTATTGCTCTCGGCGATGGGCTCGCTTCTCCCGCGCGCACATTGCTGACTACGGATAGCTCCCGCGTTTGGCATGCCAAATTGGACGCTGGCATTTTGCCCCGGGTTCACTTATGTGCTGCGCCGAACCCGATTTTCATCATCCCTCCAATCAGCAGTGAAGATAACAAGGCTCTCTCTATGAGCGGCTTCAAGGAACCGAACTTTTCCGACCGCCAGAAGGCTGCGCAGCAGTCCCGGCAGAACATTTTGCAAAAATTCCGTTCCCGCCCCGGGCCCGATGATCCCGGGGTGCAGGCGCGCGCCGCCGAGCGCGCCGCGATCGCGGCCAACCGCGAGCAGGCTCGGCTTGCGCGCGAGGCGGCCAAGGCCGAGCAACAGCGCCTCGCGGAAGAGGCTGCCGCCGCGGAAGTGGCGCGAATCGCTCGCGAGAAGGAAGAGGAATCCGCGCGGCAAGCCGCGCTCGAGGCCGAGCAGAAGGCCAAGCGCGACGCACGCTACGCCGCCCGCAAGGAACGCGGCAAGAAAAAGCGGTGAGGCGTTTCCGCCTCTCACGCGCCGCACGCAGCACGAACTGAAGCGGAGATCTCGTAGCCCGGGTGGAGCGGAACGCCCAACCCGGGACATTTGCATCCTGGTCTACGAGCGGTCCGGGTTACGCTGGCGTTTCACCCGGGTTAGCCTCCTTCAAGCTGCGCTCGAATTTCGTCCCCCGCATCCGGAAAACGAAGTAAGGACGCGACGGCGATCAGTTCTTCTTCATGCCGTCGTCTTTCTTCATCGCGTCGTCCTTCTTCATCATCCCGTCGCTTTTCTTCATGCCGTCATGCTTCGACATGGCATCCTTGGACATCGTATCCTTGGACATCGTGTCTTTCTTCATGGCGTCGTCCTTGCCCATCTTGTCCTGAGCGAAGGCTGCAGGCGAGAGCGCGACGCTGAGGGCGACAAGAGCGGCCGAGACGCTGAGGCCGATACGGGTCGAGAAGGTCATGGTGGTTATCCTTGCTGAGGGGTGATCGTGGAGCGACGTCTGCCGCTCTCCCCTCGACGCGGCCGGAACGGCCCTTGTTACCCTCTCACAAAGTCTTGAAAGAGTGTGCGGAGCGCCGCTGCCCGAAAATTAGGCCTTGGCACATCGTCCGCCGCAGTGTGCGGTGCAAAAATACCCGCTCCAGGTGTGACGCTTGGCGTCAATGCACCGGCCGCCTCAAACTATCAGACTAGAGAAAATTCTGGCAAATTCGCCTAAATGCGGCCCTCAAGTTCCGCCTTATCGCCAAACAAGAACAGCTTTTGCCACTGGGAGAAACTTTATGCTTACTCGCCGCCACCTTTTTGCCACGGCGCTTGCCGCGCCCGCGGTGCTGCGCTTCGGCGTCGGAACCGCTCATGCCGCGACCACGCTGAAAGTCTCGCACCAGTTCCCCGGCGGCACCATCGACAAGGGCGATTTTCGCGACCGGCTGTGCCGGATGTTCGCCGCTGAGGTGGCGAAGCGCTCGGGCGGCGAGATCGCTGCCGAAATCTATCCGAATTCCTCGCTGATCAAGACCAATGCGCAGTTCTCGGCCATGCGCAAGGGCGCACTCGATATCAGCCTCTACCCGATGCCCTATGCCGGGGGCGAGCTGCCGGAGACCAATATCGGCCTGATGCCGGGCCTGGTCACGACCTACGACCAGGGCCTGCGCTGGAAGAAGGAACCGGTCGGCAAGGCGCTCTCCGACTTCCTGGCGGATAAGGGCATCATCCTCCTGACCTGGGTCTGGCAGGCCGGCGGCGTCGCCAGCCGCTCCAAGCCGATCGTGGCGCCCGAGGACGCCAAGGGCATGAAGGTGCGCGGCGGCTCCCGCGAGATGGACATGGTGCTGCAGACGGCCGGCGCGGCCGTGCTGTCGGTGCCCTCCAACGAGCTTTATGCTGCGATGCAGACCGGCGCCTGCGACGCCGGCATCACCTCCTCCACCAGCCTGATCTCGTTCCGCCTGGAAGAAGTCGCGAAATCGCTCACCTCCGGCGCCGGCACCTCCTACTGGTTCATGCTGGAGCCGTTGATGATGTCGAAAGCGATCTTCGACAAGCTGCCGAAGAAGCAGCAGGACGTCATCCTTGCGGTCGGCGCGGAGCTCGAGGCCTTCGGCAAGAAGGGCGCGCAGGACGACGATGTCGAGGTCGCCAAGGTCTACGAGAAGGCCGGGGCAAAGGTCAGCGCGCTTGACGCAGTCACCGTCAACAAGTGGCGCGACATCGCGCGCGATACCGCCTGGAAGGACTATGGTGCTAAAACCGCGACGGCAGCTAATCTGTTGAAGCTCGCAAGCGACGTCGCCGCATGATGCATGGTCCGGTCGCGGATCAAGCCGAACGCCAGACCGCCGTCACGGGTAATGTATTCGTGGCGGCGCTGTCGCGCGGGCTTGGCCTCTGCAACAACATCGTCGTCGTCTTCGCGTCCATCGCACTGATCGCGGCCTGCGTGATCCTGAGCTACAGCGTGCTCGGCCGCGCGCTATTTCACAGCCCGAACTATTGGCAGGACGAAGCCGCGGTGTTCCTCCTGGTCGGCGCGACCTTCATGACCGCCGCGTACGTGCAGGCCCAGCGCGGCCATGTCAGCATCGAAGCCTTCGTCGGGCTGATGTCGCCGCTCGCAAATCGCATCAGGCTGTGGCTGGTCGATGTCGCAAGCTTGGCCTTCTGCGCCTTCTTTGCCTGGAAATCCTGGACGTTGGCGCATGAAGCCTATGTCGATGGCCAAGTCTCGAACTCGATGTGGTCGCCGCCGCTTGCGATCCCCTACGTGCTGATGGCGCTGGGTATGTCGCTGCTCTGCCTGCAGCTCCTGCTGCAGATCATCATTCCCCTGATGGGTGGTGCGCGCCGATGACTGTACTTGGGATCGGCATCAGCTACGGGCTTGCCACCCTGTTTGCGATGTTCTCGGGCATGCCCATTGCGTTTGCTTTGGGCGCAGTCGCGGTCGTGTTCATGGCGATCTACATGCCGACGGCCTCGCTCGATACGGTGACGCAGAACGTCTACGAGGAGATGGCCTCGATCACGCTCTTGTCGATCCCGCTGTTCATCCTGAAGGGCGCGGCGATCGGCAAATCCCGCGCGGGCCAGGATCTCTATTCGGCGCTGCACGCATGGTTGCACCGCGTGCCCGGCGGGCTCGGGGTTGCCAACGTGTTCGCCTGCGCGCTGTTTGCCGCGATGGCGGGATCCTCGCCGGCGACCTGCTCGGCGATCGGCTCGGCCGGCATCCCCGAGATGCGCAAGCGCGGCTATTCCGGCGGCTTTGCCGCGGGGATCATCGCCGCCGGCGGCACGCTCGGCATCCTGCTGCCGCCCTCGATCACCATGATCCTGTTCGCAGTCGCGGCGGAGAAATCGCTGGGGCGCCTGTTCCTTGCCGGCATCGGACCGGGCCTGTTGCTGGTGACGCTGTTCGGCATCTACGCGATGTTCCGTTTCCGCAAGGAGTATGCGGCCGCGCGCGCCGCCTATGACGCGACCGGTGCGGATGCCGCGATCCTGCAGCGCGACGAGTTCACGATGGCCGACCGCTTCAACGCGCTGCCGCGGGTGCTGCCGTTCGTCCTGCTCCTGACCGGCGTGATGATCGCGCTCTATGGCGGCTACGCGACGCCGTCGGAGACCGCCGGCCTCGGCGGGCTGTTGGCGCTCGGGCTGATCGCGGTGATCTATAGCGTCTGGAAGCCGAGCGACCTCGAGCCGATCCTGAAATCCACCATCCGCGAGTCGACCATGCTGATGATGATCATCGGCATGTCGCTGCTCTATTCCTACGTGATGAGCTATCTGCACATCTCGCAGTCGGCCGCGGAGGCGATCGTCGCGATGCACCTGCCGCGCTGGGAATTGCTCGTGGCGATCCTCCTCATGGTGATCGTGCTCGGCTTCTTCCTGCCGCCGGTCTCGATCATCCTGATGACCGCGCCGATCATCCTGCCGCCGCTCCGCGCCGCCAATTTCGACATCATCTGGTTCGGCGTGGTGATGACCATCGTGATGGAAATGGGCCTGATCCATCCGCCGGTCGGATTGAACATCTTCGTCATCCGCAACGTCGCGCCCGATATTCCCTTGAGCGAGGTGATCTGGGGCACGCTGCCGTTCGTGCTCCTGATGATGCTGGCGGTGCTGTTGCTCTGCTTCTTCCCGGGAATCTCGACGTGGCTGCCGGATCTCGTGATGGGGCCGGAGAGCGTGCGGTGATGCTCCCGTAGGATGGGTAGAGCGAAGCGAAACCCATCACTTTCGGAGCAAGCCGCGCGAATGGTGGGTTTCGCTTCCGCTCTACCCACCCTACGAATTTAGCGTTTCTTCTTCGCGTTCAGCGCGTTGGCGACGCGGCTGACCGGCGGGCGGCCGAGCAGGCGGCTCACCTCGTTAGTCGCGGCGAGCAGCTTCTCCATATCGACGCCGGTTTTGATGCCCATGCCCTCGAGCATGTAGACGACGTCCTCGGTCGCGACATTGCCGGTGGCGCCGGGTGCATAGGGGCAGCCGCCGAGGCCGCCCGCGGCGGAATCGATGACGCGGACGCCCTCCTCCATGCCGGCGTAGAGGTTGGCGAGCGCCTGGCCGTAGGTGTCGTGGAAATGCATCGCGAGGTTTTGTGCCGGTATCTCGCCCGCGACCGCTCGCATCAGGTGCCGCGCCTTGACCGGCGTGCCGACGCCGATGGTGTCGCCTAGCGATATCTCATAGCAGCCGAGATCCCACAGCGTCCTGGCAACGTCGACGACCGCCTGCGGCTTCACCTCGCCGTCGAAGGGGCAGCCGAGCACGCAGGAGATATAGCCGCGCACCTCGATGCCGTCGGCCCTGGCACGCGCCAGCACAGGCTTGAAGCGCTCGATCGATTCCGCGACCGAGCAATTGATATTGGCGCGCGAGAAACCTTCGGAGGCCGAGGCAAACACCGCGATCACCTTGGCGCCGGCGGCCTGCGAGGCCTCATAGCCCTTCTCGTTCGGCACCAGCACGTGGAATTCGCCGGGCAGATGGCTGACGCCGCGCAGCACCTCGGCCGATCCCACCATCTGCGGGACCGCCTTCGGCGACACGAAGGCGCCGACCTCGACGATCGGCAAGCCGGCGCCGATCAGTCGCTCGATGAAGGCGATCCGATCGGCGACGCTGATCGGCGTCTTCTCGTTCTGCAGCCCGTCGCGCGGGCCGACCTCGACGATGCGGACGGGCTCGCTCATCACGCGGCCACCGGCTCGACTTCGGCGAGCTCGACGCCCTCGCCGACGATATCGCCCACCTTGCATTTCAACTTCTTCAGCACGCCGGCATACGGCGCGCGCAACGTCTGTTCCATCTTCATCACTTCCAGCGTCAGGATCGCCGCGCCCTTCTCCAACATCGCGCCCTCTTCGGCAAGCAGGGCGACAACGGTGCCCGGCAGCGGCGCGACGATTTTGTCCTCGCCGACCTGCTCCTCGGTCTCGCCGCCGAACGGATCGACCCAGTGGAGGTCGAAGCGGCCGTTGCGGGTGCGCAAATAGAGCTCGTGACCTTCGATCACGGCCACGACACCGGATTTCGTGCCATCAAGCGTCAGATCAAAGCCCTCATCCGCGGACGGCGCCAGCGCCAGCGCGAACGTGCGATCGCCGACCGACACCGTCGATGGCCGGTTGCCATAGCGCAGCGTCACCTTCTGTTCCGCGCCCTGCCCCTGCCGGAACGAAAACACCCGCTGCCGTTGGCCGACCGGCATCCAGCCGAAGGTCTGCCACGGCGAATGCGCCTCCTTCCGTGCAGCCTTCTGCTCCTCATTCAAGATCG
Source organism: Bradyrhizobium sp. LeoB3 (assembly GCF_055456055.1). Lineage (NCBI taxonomy): Bacteria > Pseudomonadati > Pseudomonadota > Alphaproteobacteria > Hyphomicrobiales > Nitrobacteraceae > Bradyrhizobium > Bradyrhizobium sp. LeoB3. The sequence continues at coordinate 17,391 of NZ_JBVBEF010000006.1, read as the reverse complement.
CAGCGACCGCGGCGCACAGCTCGAACGCACCGGCAGCCCCACGTTCTGCGGTCAGGCTCTTCAGTTCGCGCTCAATGAAGCCGGTATCGATGGCATTCGCAACCACAGCAGGATGCGTCACCAGCGCCGACAGGAACGGGATGTTGGTGACGATGCTGCGGACATCGGTTTCTTCCAGCCCGCGATTGAGCTTCTCGATCGCGATCTCGCGCGTCGGCGCCCACGCGATCACCTTTGCCAGCATCGCGTCATAATACGGCGAGACGTTATCGCCGCTGCGATAGCCGGCATCGATGCGCAAGCCGCCGCCCTCCTCCGGCGCGCGCCAGGTCTTGATGCGTCCGACCGACGGCATGAAGTTCTTCTGCGGATTTTCCGCATAGACCCGCGCCTCGATGGCGTGGCCGTTCAGCTTGATTTCGTTCTGGCTTAGCGGCAGCTTCTCGCCGAAGGCGACGCGGAGTTGCCATTCCACGAGATCGACGCCGGTGATCAGTTCGGTGACGGGATGCTCGACCTGCAGGCGCGTGTTCATCTCGATGAAGAACACGTCCCTGCCATCGGAGACGAATTCGATGGTGCCGGCGCCGACATAGTTGACGGCCGCGGCCGCCTTTCGCGCGGCGGCGCAGACGGTCTCGCGCTGGGTGGCATTCAGTGTCGGCGACGGCGCTTCCTCGATCACCTTCTGGTGCCGGCGCTGCAGTGTGCATTCGCGTTCCCATAGCGAGAGCAGATTGCCATGGCTGTCGCCGATGATCTGCACCTCGATGTGGCGCGGGTTCTGGACGTATTTCTCGATCAGCATGCGGTCGTCGCCGAATGCCGCCTTGGCCTCGCGCTTGGCGCTGATGATTGCAGTCGACAGCTCGGCTGCTGAATTGACCACCCGCATACCGCGGCCGCCGCCGCCGGCCGAGGCCTTCACCAGCACCGGGAAACCGATACGCTCCGCGGCATTCGCCAGAGTGGCCTCGTCCTGCGCCTCGCCGTGATAGCCGGGCACCAGCGGCACGTCAGCCTTCTCCATCAGCGCCTTGGAGCCGGATTTCGAGCCCATCGCGTTCATCATCTCGGCCGTCGGACCGACGAACACCAACCCTGCCTCGAAGCAGGCTTGTGCGAATTCCGCGTTCTCGGACAAGAAGCCGTAGCCGGGATGAACAGCCTCGGCCCCGGTCTCGCGCGCCGCTTCGATCACGCGCTGGATGTTGAGATAGCTGTCGCGCGCCCGGGCCGGGCCCAGCAGCACGGCCTCGTCGGCGAGCGCGACATGCAGGGCATCGCGGTCGGCCTCGGAATAAACCGCGACGGTGCGCAGGCCCATGGCCTTGGCGGTGCGGATCACGCGGCAAGCGATCTCGCCGCGGTTGGCGATCAGCAGGGTGCGAAAACGCCGGTAGAGCTTTGAGCGGTCCATCGTCACATCCTGAACAGGCCGAACTTCGTCGGCTCGATCGGCGCATTGGCGGCGGCCGATAGCCCGAGCCCAAGCACGAGGCGCGTGTCGGCAGGATCGATCACGCCGTCGTCCCAGAGCCGCGCGGTCGCGTAATAGGGATTGCCCTGGCTCTCATACTGCGCCCGGATCGGCGCGCGGAACTTCTCCTCTTCCTCCGCCGACCAGGTGTCGCCCTTGGCTTCGATATTGTCGCGCCGGACCTGGCTCAGCACCATCGAAGCCTGCTCGCCGCCCATCACGGAGATGCGCGCATTCGGCCACAGCCAGAGGAAGCGCGGGCTGTAGGCGCGGCCGCACATGCCGTAATTACCGGCGCCATAGGAGCCGCCGATCACGACGGTGAATTTCGGCACGCCGGCGGTCGCCACCGCAGTGACGAGCTTGGCACCGTCGCGCGCGATGCCGCCGGCCTCGTATTTCTTGCCGACCATGAAGCCGGTGATGTTCTGCAGGAACACCAGCGGAATGCCGCGCTGGCAGCACAGCTCGATGAAATGCGCGCCCTTCAGCGAGCTCTCGCTGAACAGGATGCCGTTGTTGGCGATGATGCCGACCGGGAAGCCCCAGATATGGGCAAAGCCGCAGATCAGCGTGGTGCCATAAAGCCGCTTGAACTCGTCGAACTCGGAGCCATCGACGATCCGCCCGATGATGTCGTGGACGTCGAACGGCTTGCGGCCGTCGGAGGAGACCACGCCATAGATCTCCTCGGCCGGATACAAAGGCTCTCGCGGCTCGCGCATGTTGAGCGTGGCGCGCGCCGACGGCTTCAATGTGGCGACGATGCGCCGGGCAATGCCGATCGCGTGCGCATCGTTCTGCGCGTAGTGGTCGGTGACGCCGGACTGCCGCGAATGCACGTCGGCACCGCCGAGTTCTTCCGCGGTGACGAGCTCGCCGGTCGCGGCCTTCACCAATGGCGGGCCGCCGAGAAAGATCGTCCCCTGATTGCGTACGATGATGCTCTCGTCCGACATCGCCGGCACATAGGCGCCGCCGGCGGTGCAGGAGCCCATCACGATCGCGATCTGTGGGATGCCCGCGGCCGACATCTGCGCCTGGTTGTAGAAGATGCGGCCGAAGTGGCGCTCGTCCGGGAATATCTCGTCCTGCAACGGCAGGAAGGCGCCGCCCGAATCGACCAGGTAGACGCAGGGCAGATTGTTCTGCCGCGCGATATCCTGGGCGCGCAGGTGCTTCTTCACCGTCATCGGATAGTAGGTGCCGCCCTTGATGGTGGCGTCATTGGCAACGATGACGCATTCGCGGCCCGCGATGCGCCCGACCCCGGTGATCACGCTCGCCGAATGCACGTCGCCGCCATAGAGGCCATTGGCCGCGAGCGGCGACAATTCCAGGAACGCCGTGCCGGGATCGACCAGGAGGTCGACGCGGTCGCGCGCCAGCATCTTGCCGCGCGAGGTATGCCTGATACGGGACGCCTCGCCTCCGCCGCCCGCAACCTGGCTGAGCTTATCGCGGAGCTCGGCGACCAGGCCGCGCATCACCTCGGCATTGCCGGAAAATTCCTGGGATTTGGGATCGATCGTGGAATGAAGCTGCATGTTGCGCTTTTCTGCCGCGTGTTTCGACAATCTTCAAACTAGAATATCGCGGCTCATCGCGCGATAGGGCCCGCCACTCAAGCCGGATGATTCCCGCCTTGCGAAATTGACCACCGCCGCCGGTTTCGACGCCATGATTCCTCCCGTCGCTATGGATCCTATATCGAAACGATCATACGTTTTTTTGGCATTGTCTCAAGAGGTCGACATTGAGCGATTACCAAGGTTATAGCACATTGATTTCGCTTGATTTTCCGACTATAAACATACGATCGTTCGCTAGTTTCCCGCTCTTTCTAACGCTCCCGCGAGGGTCCCGATGGCACGCACGATCGGCTCACACGGCCCAACGACGCTGGAGGCGATCCGCAAAGCCGGAACGCGCCTGATCTTCGAGCATGGCTATGAGGCCATGAGCCTGCGCCAGCTCGCCGCCGAGGTCGGCATCCAAGCGGGCTCGCTCTACAACCACATCAGCACCAAACAGGAATTGCTGTTCGACCTGGTGCAGCACCATATCAACGAGCTGCTGCGCCAGCTCGATCTTGCGCTCGACGGCAAGAGCGGTCCTGAGGAAAAAATCCGCGCCTTCGTTGCCTTCCACGTCAGCTATCACATGACGCGCAAGCGCGAGGTCTACATCGCCAATTCCGAGCTGCGCAGCCTGGAGCCGAAGAATTATGTGGCGGTGATCGCCTTGCGCGAGGCTTATGAGCGGCGCCTTGCCGATATCCTCGAGGAAGGTGTTGCGCAGGGCGTCTTCGAATTGGTGGATGTGCAGGTCGCGACCTTTGCGATCCTGGCGATGCTGACCGGGCCCTGCACCTGGTATCGTCCCGGCGGCCGGCTCTCGAAGGAAGCCATCATCGCCACCCATGAAAAGCTGGTGCTATCGGGCATCGCGCCGCAGGCGGCTGCTCCCCCTGCCCGCATCGGCCGCAGGGCAACACGGCGTGTCGCCGCAGGATAGTTCGTTCGTCAAGGTATGAGGCATTCATGACGGAGCTCGACGAGATCGACCGGAAGATTTTGTCCGAGCTTCAGCAGGACGGCCGGCTGCGCTACAACGATCTGGCGCAGCGGGTTGGCATCTCCGCGCCGGCCTGCCTGCGCCGCGTCCGCGCGCTGCGTAGCCGCGGCGTGATCAGGGACGTCCGTGCGAGCCTTGACGAGCGGACGCTCGGTTACGAGGTGGTGTCCTTTGTCCTGATACAGTTGACCAGCCAGAACCAGGCCACGCTGGAGGCGTTCGAGGCATCGATCGCCCGTCTGCCCCTGGTGCAGCAATGCTGGCGCATTTCAGGCGAGGCAGACTTCCTGCTCAAATGCGTGGCAACCGGTGTTCAGGGCATGCACCAGCAGCTCCTGCAGTTCTCGGCGATGGCTGAGGTGCGCACCATCAGGAGCTTTCCGGTGCTCGGCGTCTCCAAGGACGCACCGCTGCCGCTCCCGCTTCCCTAGCCAGACGTACCAACCTTGCGCAGCATGCGGTGGAAGCGCGGCCAATCCTTGCCGAGGAGTTCTGCGACTTCGGCATTGAGCTTTTCCATCGCGGAATCCAGCGGGGCTCGCAGCGCCCGCCCCCGATCGGTCAGGTAGAGATGGTAAATGCGCCGGTCGCTCTCATCGGCGTGGCGCCTGATCAGACCCGAGCGCTCGAGCCGGTCTATGACGCCGGTCATGGTCGCGCTGTCGATCACAAGGCGCGCGCCGAGCTCAGCCGCCGTCTGCGCGTCCTCTTCCCAGAGCACGCATAGCGCGGCGTACTGCACCGGCGTCACATCGTGCTCGGACAGCAATTCCTTGGCGCGCCGTGTCACCCGCTGCTGCGCCTTTCCGAGCAGGAAGCTGATGCAGTCCTCGATCTTGTCCATCGTTCCCTTACAGCCGCCGGGGCGTTCTGGGTTGACGTTTTTCACGCACGCATGTTACTTGTGTACAAGTTACTTGTACAGTGGGGGTTGGTGATGTCGCATCCTGCCGATCGCAATGCCGAGGAAGGCGCGTCCGAGCCGCAACGCTGCGTGGCGGTGATCGATGCGGGGTTGCCACTTGGCAAGGCCGCCAACGCCGCCGCCGTGATGGCCCTGACGATGGGCGCCCGCCACCCTCACCTCGTCGGCGATGCGCTGATCGATGCCGCGGGCAATCCCCATGCGGGACTGATCCCGATCGGAATTCCCGTGCTGGGCGCGCCGAAGGAGGATTTGCCGCGAATCCGGCAGAAGGCGGCCGAGGCGGGAATTGAGATCGTCGACTTCCCCGTGCAGGGACAGGAGACCAACGACTACGGCGAATTCCGGCGCATGATGAGCGGCCTTGCGCCGGATAGCATCGAATATCTCGGGATCATGCTGTTCGGCACGAGGAAGCGGGTCGGCCGCATCGTCGGCAAATATTCGCTGCTACGGGCGCCCTAAGGCCGGCAGGCCCGCCACGGCGCGCCTGCTAGAACGTGATGTTAGTTGGTTGAATCGGCGGCGAGTTCACTTCACCTCTCCCGCTTGCGGGGGAGGTCGGCGCATAGCGCCGGGTGGGGGCTCTCTCCCCACGGTCGAACAGTGTGAATCGCGGAAACACCCCCACCCCGCCCTCCCCCGCAAGCGGCAGAGGGAGCACAGCATCCCTTGCGGATGCCACTCAACCTGATCTTACAGGCTTTAGTGCGTCCAGGGCTCGCCGCGGCGGAACGAGAAATTGTCGGCATAGGCGATCTGCCGGTGCAGGGATTCCTTCGGCTCGAGCACCTGATAGGGGATGCCCTTGCGTTCGCAATAGGCGATCGCCTCTTCCTTGGTCTGGAAGCGCAGCGTGAGCTGCTGCTTCATGTCGCCGGACGAGGTCCAACCCATCAGGGGTTCAACCATCCGCGGCTGTTCCGGCTCGTAATCGAGCTGCCATTCCCTGGTCTTGGCACGCCCCGATTGCATCGCGTTTTTGGCGGGCTTAAAAATGCGAGCTGTCGTCATGGATCGTCGAACCTTCGGGAATTGTGCGACATGGAGCGTGTGGAGGGAACGCCTGGGATAGTATAGAGACACCTTTCACGGATGTGATGGGTGATTCCTGAACCCGGATGTTACCTTCCCGTTCGGTATAGCCATTCTACCGCGCTGTGACAATCTGGCCGCGGATGGGCTCGAATGTCTCGCGGCGCGGCCTTCTCGAAAGCATCACTTCGAAGCGGGACCCATGAAAATCAACGCCACCCTGCCCGAAAAGGGACGCGATCTCCGGCTCGACCTGTTTCGCGGGGTCGCGAACTGGGCGATTTATCTCGATCATATCCCCGACAATGTGGTGAATTGGATCACCACGCGGAATTATGGCTTCAGCGACGCCGCCGACCTGTTCGTCTTCATCTCCGGCTATACCGCCTCGTTCGTCTACGCCCGGATGATGCTGGAGCGCGGCTTCGTCGTCGGCGCGACCCGGCTGACCAAGCGCGTCTGGCAACTCTACGTCGCCCACATCATCCTGTTTGTGATCTACATCGCTGCAATCAGCTACCTGGCGTTGCGTTTCGGCGATTCCAACCTGATCAACGAATTCAACGTCGCCGGCCTCGTCGACAACGCGACCGAGACCCTGCGCCAGGGCCTGTTCCTTAAGTTCAAGCCGGTCAACCTCGACGTGCTGCCGCTCTACATCGTGCTGATGGGCCTGTTCCCGCCGGTGCTCTGGTTCATGCTGCGGCAACCGAACCTGACCATGCTCGCCTCGATCGCGCTGTGGCTGGTGTCGCGCCAGGTGGGATGGAACCTGCCGGCCTATCCGGCCGGCGTCTGGTACTTCAACCCGTTCGCCTGGCAGGTTCTGTTCGTGTTCGGCGCCTGGTGCGCACTCGGCGGCGCGCGGCAGAATGCCAACATCATCAACTCGCCCTACACGCTCTGGTTCTGCGTCGCCTATATGATCTTCGCGCTGATCATGACCATGGCCGGCCGCTTCCCGGATTTCGGCGCCATGTTCCCGGACTGGCTCTATTCGGCCTTCAACCCGAACGACAAGACCAACCTCGCGCCTTACCGCTTTATCCACTTCGCGGTGATCGTCATCCTCGTGATCCGCTTCATCCCGAAGGATTGGGCGGCACTGGAATGGAAGGTGTTCGATCCGCTGATCGTCTGTGGCCAGCAGTCGCTCGCGGTGTTCTGTGTCGGCGTGTTCCTGTCCTTTGTCGGGCACTTCGAGCTGTCGATGAGCTCTGGCTCGCTGCTCGCGCAGATCTTCGTCAGCGTCACCGGCATCGCGATCATGACGATCGTGGCCTACTACATCTCCTGGTCGAAACGGCAGGACAAGCCGCTGCCGAAGACGCCACCGACCCCGGCGAAGGCGACGTAGCGCCATCTTCTCCCTCTCCCCCGTTCTTCACGGGGCCGGGACGAGCAGGTCTCGCCCTGAGAGGGTTGGGGTGAGGGGCTGCTTCCGCAAAAACGGTGAGAGTCTGACTCGCGGAGACCCCCTCACCCGGATCGCACTTACGATGCGATCCGACCTCTCCCCGCAAGCGGGGCGAGGTAATCTCAACTCGGCGGCGGGGCAGTCGAGGCGACGATGCTGGCGACATCGCCATAGGTCCTGACCAGCGGCGCGACGACCTTGTGCATCCGGCCCTTCGACACGATCGTGTCGTGCAGGATCAGGTTGTCGACCCCTGTGGCGAGGAAGCAGTTCACGGCGTCCTCCGGCGTCTCGATGATCGGCTCGCCCTTGACGTTGAAGGAGGTGTTGATCAACACCGGCACCCCGGTCAGCGCCTCGAACTCCTTCAGGAGCCGGTAGAGCCTCGGATTGGTCGCCTCGCGCACAGTCTGCACGCGCGCCGAGCCGTCGACATGGACGATGGCCGGAATCTTGTCGCGCCACTCGGGACGGACCGGCTTGGCGATCAGCATGAACGGCGAATCCTCCTCACCTTCGAAGATCTCCGTCATCCGCTCGGCCAGCACCAGCGGCGCAAACGGGCGGAACGCCTGCCGGTGTTTGACGCGGCTGTTGAGGATATCCTTCATCTCAGCCCGGCGCGGATCGGCGATCAGGCTGCGATTGCCGAGCGCGCGCGGCCCGAACTCGGACGGCCCCTGGAACCAGCCGATCACGCGCTGGTCGGCGAGCAGCTTGGCGGTATCGCGGCAGATATCGTCGCTGCGCCTGGCGTCCACCTGCACACGCACCAGGAACTTCTGCAACGCGGCCGCGACCTCCGCCTCGCTATAGGGCCTGCCGACGAAAGCGTGCTCCATCACGAAGTTGCGCCGCTGTTTCAGGATCTCGAGCCAGCCGTAATAAGCGCAGCCGATCGCGGTGCCGTCATCGCCCGCCGCCGGCTGGATCCAGACGTTCTCGAAGCCGGCTTCCCGCGCAATCCGTCCGTTGGCCACGCAATTCAGCGCGACGCCGCCGGCGATGCAGAGGTTCTTGGCGCCCGTGGTCTCGCGCAGCCAGCGCGCGCGGGCGAGCAGCACGTTCTCGGTGTCGTCCTGCACGCGCCAGGCGATGTCCTCCCAGTGACGCATCGCCGGGCTCTTCTCCCAACTGCCGCTGTCGAGCAGATAGGGTTGATTGAATTCGCTGGTCCATGGCGGCACGTGCAACTTGCCGTCGCTCATGTCGATGAGATGCTTGACCTGCTCGCGACGGCCGTAGGGTGCAAGGCCCATCAATTCGCCGCACTTGTTCCAGTCGCCGAACACGTAGGACGAGACGCGGCTATAGAGCGCGCCGAGGCCCGGCATGTTGTAGAACTCGTCGCTGAGCATGCCGCGCGAAGGCTCCATGAAGACCTTCTTCAGGCACTCCAGCTTCTCGCCCTCGAACCGGTAGTAGCTTTCGGATTCGCGCGCCAGCGGCGACGCCGCATCCGCATTCGGATACTGCTCCATGACGTCGGACTGATAGTTGCCGACGCCGTCGACCACCATCACCGCACCCTCATCGAACGGCGACACCGCAAATGCGCTGTAGGCATGCGCCAGATGGTGGGAGAGCGATACCACCTTGCCCGAGGTCGAACGAAACAGCGGATGTTTGGACGCTTCCTGCCGCTCGGGATACGGAAGAAAGCCGGCCATGTCCTGATAGATCAGCCGCTCTTCCAGCTCCGGCACCGGCAGGATGTAGCAATTGCTGACAACCAGATCGACATCATCGAGCGTGATGCCCTCGGCCTTGAGGCAATAGTCGATCGCCTCCTTGTAGAATCCGGACGCGTGCTTCTCGCGCGTGATCCGCTCCTTGGCGATCGCAAAGGCGATCGCGCCGTCGCGCAACAGGCAGGCGCTGACGTCATGATCGTAGGTGTTGAGGCCGAGGACGTAGGTGTGCTGCTTGGGCATGGGGACTCGTCAGGCGGGAATCATCGCGTGGCTTAGGATACGCGATCGTGTCGACATCAAGTTCTCTGCGGGATTTTGTCGAAATCTTTTTCGCCATGGTCCGGCGGCGCACAAATCATTGGATACGACGAAGATGAACAAGATGAACGGCGGATGAACGGCAAGACAAACGATGCATTTCTGCAAGCGGGACTATAACTTGACCTCCCCCGACCCGCCCAATAGAGTTTTTGCGAAGCGCAAGAACGTTCGACAAAATTTTGTCTTAGTGCATCTGAACTAGTGGCTGTCTCAAACGTCTAAGCAAGACAGTTCGGATTGTTTGGATGTCTGGAAGTGACCGGGAGATTACTGAATGGTTAAACGCTACAATTTCCTGACGCGCTGCCTTGCCGCGGTGGCATTGCTGTTCGTCTATGTCGCCAGCACCTCGGCGATTCTGGTCGGCGCGACCACCTCGTCGGCGCAGGCGCAGTATCGCGGACGCGGCGGTTGGGGTCGCGGTCGCGGCGGATGGGGTTATCGCGGCGGTTATCGGCGTGGCTGGTATCCCCGCGGCTACGGCTACTACGGCGGCTATGGTGGCCCGCGCTGCTGGTGGACCCCGCGCGGCGTTCGCGTCTGCAGGTAGTGGCGTTAGCCCGACGCTACTGCACTAGATCAAAGGAAAAATCAGGTGCGTCGGAAACGGCGCACCTGATTTTCTTTTGGCAAGAGAGCTCTCGCGGCTCAGCTCTCGAGGATCGCGACCGCCCGCGTCCAGCCAGCGGAAGCGCGCTCGATCTTCACCGGGAAGCACGACACCATGAAGCCGGTCGAGGGCAACAGTTCGAGATTGTGCAGCTTCTCGAGGTGGCAATAGCCGATGTGGCGGCCGGCCTTGTGGCCTTCCCAGATCAGGCTGGCATCCCTCGTCTCGGCATACTTCTTCGCGGTGTAGACGAACGGCGCATCCCAGCTCCAGCCGTCGGTGCCGGTCAGCCGCACGCCGCGCTCCAACAGATACATCGTCGCCTCATAGCCCATGCCGCAGCCGGAGACGACATAATCCGGCCGGCCGAATTTTGCGCCGGCGCTGGTGTTGACGACGACGATCTCGAGCGGCTTGAGCGTATGGCCGATGCGGATGAGCTCCTCCTCGACATCCTTGGCGCTCGCGACATAGCCGTCCGGTAGATGCCGGAAGTCGAGCTTGACGGCCGGCTGGAAACACCATTCCAGCGGCACTTCGTCGATGGTCCAGGAGCGCTCGCCGCGGTTCATCGTCGGATGGAAGTGCCAGGGCGCATCGAGATGCGTGCCGTTATGGGTGGAGAGATTGACCTGCTCGACCGCCCAGCCCTGCCCGTCCGGTAGATCTTCCGCTCGTAACCCCTGGAAGAATTCCAGCATCCGCGGCAGGCCCTGCTGGTGGTCGATATACTGGATGGTCGGATGGTTGCCCGGCGGATCGGCCGGCACGTCGTTCTGCAGGGGGACGGAGATGTCGATCAGTTTGCGCGCCATGGTCTGTCCTCTCGGGTTTCCTCGATGAAATTCTGGATCAGTACAACGATCCCTGCAACGTCAGCAGAAATCTCGTAGTCCGGGTGGAGCGCAGCGCAATCCGGGCTACGGACACACACGGCGGGCCTTTTACCAATGGTTAGCCTTACCGATGTTGCCACAGGAACGTCATTCACCAGCCTTCATTGACCTGCAAGGAGTGCGGATGACGAACGAGCTCGACAAGATCGACCGGACGCTCGACGAAATGCTGGTGAACCTGGGCGCCATCGTGCTCAAGCTCGCCTCGGTGTCGAAGACCGCGGCGGAGCGGCGGGCGCTGGCTCAATCCGTCCATCAGTACACGGTCTGCGCCGAGCGATCGAGCGACCCCCGAGTCCAGCGCCTGCGGGTGGAACTCGAAGCGACCCTCCAGCCTCCGCTGAAACTGATCTCCAGCCGGTAGCGCCGACGCATCCTACCGGGCTTGGGGCGCACGCCTCTGCTCAAAAGCGCGGCATCGCAGTTTTGTCAAACGCCGCCGCCACAATTTGGCATTTCGTGCGCCGGAACGGCGCCGATCCGCGCTCGTTGTCGTCGAACAGATGGCGCGGCTGGCGCATGCGCATGGCGCCAGATCGATGATGGCTGGATGCGGTTGATTTGGCTCAACACCCGTACCGCGCAGAAATGGACAGTGGCGCGTCCAGCAAAAGCCGTCACGATTGGCAATCGTCGCCAGGAAAACAACGAGGCGTTCAATGCAAGATGCAGGCAGCACGTCCGCCGTTCTCGATAGCGCCGAACTCGATCTGCTTGATCGGTACTGGCGCGCCGCCAATTACCTCTCGGTCGGCCAGATCTATCTGCTCGACAATCCCCTGCTCCGTGAGCCGCTTCGCAAGGAACATATCAAGCCGCGACTGCTCGGCCATTGGGGTACGACGCCCGGTTTGAATTTCGTCTATGCCCATCTCAATCGCGTGATCAAACACCGCGATCTCGACGTCATCTATATCTGCGGCCCCGGTCATGGCGGCCCCGGCATGGTCGCCAATACCTATCTCGAAGGCAGCTACACCGAGATCTATCCCAGCATCACGCGCGACGTCGACGGCCTGCGCAAGCTGTTTCGGCAGTTCTCTTTTCCCGGAGGCGTCCCGAGCCACGCCGCGCCGGAGACACCTGGCTCGATCCATGAAGGCGGCGAACTCGGCTATGCACTCGCTCATGCCTATGGCGCGGCATTCGACAATCCCGATCTTCTGGTTGCCTGCGTCATCGGCGACGGCGAAGCCGAGACCGGCCCGCTCGCCGCCTCCTGGCATTCGAACAAGTTTCTCAACCCTGCGCGCGACGGCGCGGTGCTCCCGATCCTGCATCTGAACGGCTACAAGATCGCCAACCCGACCGTGCTCGGGCGGATGAGCGACGAGGAAATCCGCCATCTGTTCCTGGGCTTCGGCCATGAGCCGATGTTCGTCGAGGGCGAGGATCCCGCGACAATGCACCGGCAGATGGCTGCCACGCTGGATGCGGCGACCGATCGCATCCGCGCCATCCAGCAGGCCGCGCGAGGCGTATCGCCATCACAAGAGCGGCCACGATGGCCGATGATCGTGCTGCGCAGCCCAAAGGGCTGGACCGGACCCAAGGAAGTCGACGGCCTCAGGGTGGAAGGGTTCTGGCGCGCGCACCAGGTGCCGATTGCCGAAGTCCGCAGCAATCCAGGCCATCTCGCGATACTGGAGCGATGGATGCGCGGCTACCAGCCGGAAACGCTGTTCGACGAGCAAGGCAGGCTGGTTCCGGAATTGCAGAAACTGGCGCCGAACGGCGCGCGGCGGATGGGCGCCAATCCGCATGCCAATGGCGGCACGCTCAGGCGCGAACTGGAATTGCCCGACTATCGCAACTACGCGATCGAGATCACGACGCCCGGGGGCGTGATCGATGAAGCAACGCGCACAATGGGCAAATTCCTGCGCGACGTCATGAAGCGCAACGAAAGCACGCGCAATTTCCGCATCATGGGTCCGGACGAGACCGCCTCCAACCGGCTCGATGCCGTGTTCGAAGCGACCGATCGGGTCTGGATGGAGGAGATCGAGCCCTACGACGTCCATTTGTCCCGGGACGGCCGGGTGATGGAGGTCTTGAGCGAGCATCTCTGCCAGGGATGGCTCGAGGGTTATCTGCTCACCGGGCGACACGGATTGTTCTCCTGCTACGAGGCTTTCATCCACATCGTCGATTCCATGTTCAATCAGCACGCCAAATGGCTGAAGGTCTCCCGCGGCCTGCCCTGGCGGCGCCCGATCGCCTCGCTGAACTATCTGCTGACCTCACATGTCTGGCGGCAGGATCACAACGGCTTCAGCCACCAGGATCCGGGCTTCGTCGATCTCGTTGCCAACAAGAAGGCGGACATCGTACGCGTCTACTTCCCGCCGGATTCCAACTCGCTGCTATGGATCACCGACCATTGCCTGCGCACCTACGACCGGATCAACGTCATCGTGGCCGGCAAGCAGCCAGCGCCGCAATGGCTGACGATCAAGGAGGCCGCAGTTCATTGCGAGGCCGGAATCAGCGCGTGGTCGTGGGCCGGAACGGAAACACCGGACAACGACGTCGACGTGGTGATGGCCTGCGCCGGCGATGTGCCGACGCTGGAGACACTCGCCGCTGTCGACATTCTCCGCAAGCAGATCCCCAAGCTCAAGATCAGGGTCGTCAACGTCGTCGACCTCATGGCCCTGCAGCCGCGCGAGCAGCATCCGCATGGCCTCACCGACCGCGACTTCGACACCCTGTTCACCCGCGACAAGCCGGTGATCTTCGCCTATCACGGCTATCCCTATCTGATCCACCGCCTCACCTATGCGCGCACCAACCACTCCGGCATCCATGTGCGCGGCTTCAAGGAAGAGGGAACGACGACGACGCCATTCGACATGGTCGTGCTCAACGAGCTCGACCGCTTCCACCTGGCGATCGAGGTCATCAACCGCGTGCCGGGACTTGCGGCCTCCGCAGCGGCCGTCAAGCAGCATTGCCTCGACCGCCTGATCGAGCACGGCAAATATGTCCGCGAGCACGGCGAGGACATGCCCGATATCCGCGACTGGTCCTGGCCATATGGCACTGCGGCAAACGCCGGCGACTGATCTCCGATCACAAGCGTTGAGGCTGAAGAAGATGCCAAACGCCCTCCTCGTCCTCAATGCGGGATCGTCCACGATCAAGCTGGCGCTGTTTGCGAGCGGCGGCTCAGGCGATCCCGCACTGCTGTGCAAGGGCATGCTCGACCATCATCAGCATCAGCCGCAGATGGTCGTGAAGGACCTGCACGGCAACGTGCTGTTCGAGCGGCACGCCGCGGCGGAAGCGGACGACGAGAGCTTCTTCTCGGATCTGTTGCACTGGCTCGACGAATTCCTCGCCGGCGGAACTCTCGTCGCGGTCGGTCACCGCGTCGTCCATGGCGGCCTGAAATTCTTTGCGCCGGTGCAGGTGACGCCGGCCATCCTGCAGGCGCTGCGCGAGCTCACCCCGCTCGCGCCCTTGCACCAGCCGGCCTGTCTGGCGCCGATCGAGGCGATGCAGAAGCTGCGGCCGGACCTGCCGCAGGTGGCCTGCTTCGATACCGCCTTTCACCACAGCGTCGCGCCGCCCATGAGCCGCTTTGCGCTGCCGCGGCATTTCGAACAGGAAGGCGTGCGCCGCTACGGCTTTCACGGGCTCTCCTACGAGTTCATCGCCCGCCGCCTGCGCGAGATCGCGCCGGATCTGGCGACGGGACGGGTCGTGACCGCCCATCTCGGCAGCGGCGCCAGCCTGTGCGCCATGCGCAACGGGCGCAGCATCGACACGACGATGAGCTTCACCACGCTGGACGGGCTGATGATGGGCACGCGCTGCGGGGCGATCGATCCCGGCCTGCCCCTCTACCTGCAGCAGCAGCGTGGGCTCTCGGCCGACGAGATCGAGCACGTGCTCTATTACGAGTCCGGACTGCTCGGCGTGTCCGGGATCAGCGCCGACGTGCGCGTGCTCACCACGAGCGACGATCCGCGTGCCGCCGAGGCGCTCGAACTGTTCGCCTTCCGCGCGGGGGCGGCAATCGCCGCGATGACCCACAGCTTGGGCGGCCTGGATGCGATCGTCTTCACCGCCGGGATCGGCGAGAACAGCCCCGAGGTGCGGAAGCGCATCTGCGCCGGCCTTGGCTGGCTCGGCGTGGAGATCGATGATCGCGCCAACAGCGCCAATGAACTCAGGATCGGTGCGAAGACGGCGCGCGTTGCAACCCTGGTAGTCCCGACCGATGAGGAAGCGGCTATCGCCGCTCACAGCCAGGCCTTGATTACAAATCGTTGAGAATGACGAACGGCATTGCCGTCGCTCTCACGGCCGCGATCCGGCGGGACGGTTCGCGCCAAAGGATTTGATGAGCGAGACCGCATTCGCGCGGCACCACAACACCTACTTCACTTCTACTGGCGCCGGCCGGACGGGCTGGCTCAGCCGTCTCGCGAAGACAGGAGTCTCGCCATGAAGAAACTATCCCTGCTCTGCATCGCCCTCGCCGTCGGCCTTTCGACCACCGCAGCATTCGCACGCGGCGGCGGAGGCGGCATGGGACACGGTATGGGTGGCATGGGGATGCACGGAGGCATGCCCATGAGCAGCGGCCTGCCCACCAGCGGGGGCCTGCCGGTGACCGGCGGCGCTTTCGGAACCAGCCCCACCACGCCCGGCACCAACTCGCTCGGAACCGCACTTTCCTCCGAAGGCATCGCCAACGGTCCCCAGAAAGGCCCGCTGCTTGGCACCGATCCCTCGCTCGATCGCGAGGACGCCAAAGTCGACAAGATGATCGGATCGATCTGCCGCGGATGCTGAAGCGGCAGCAAAAGCACCTCGCGGCCGGATGTTAAGGTTGATCGGTTAGGTTAAGATCAGGCTTGTCTTGAGCTTGGTGGCCGCGATGGTAAGCGAGTTTACCGTACCAGATTTCCGGCTTATGACCCGACCGGGCTAAATCGAGCTTTCTTTCCGACAGCCAGGATTGCAGGTGACATCATGTGGAACGGCCGCAAGAACGCACTTATTGGGCTCAGCGCGCTGTTCGCATTCGTCCTGCTTGAATTGTGCGCGGCAATCGCTGCGATCGGCGCGGTGCTCGAATTGGCCATCGGCATCGACGTGCCGGTTCTGCCGTTCCTCACGTCAAACGACTAAGGGAGTTGCGCGCTCGCCTGAAGAGAGTGAATGGCTAGGGTGTGTTCTCACAAAGGTTAGATGTCAGCCTCTGAGAGTACTAGGACCAGCTTCACGGGTGAAATGAATTGCGACACACGGTTCTTTGCTAAACGAACGTCCTGACAGCCACAGGTCTGAGTTTGCCCCGAGGCGGCCATCCCCCGGAAACCATGTGATTTGCACTATGTTCTTTAATCGGAGCGAAAGGGTGCTTACGTATTCGTAATGCTACTAACGAGGCGCGCAAGTTATGCCGAAATGGCTTGTCGTAATTGTTGGCCTTGTCGCCACCGCGGCCTGCATTCCTGAAGTTCGCAACAGGGTGATCAATTCGCTTAAGATGCACCCTGCGCTCGTCGGTCCTGCTCTGACGTTGCTGGCAATAGCGGCAGTCTTGTATCTATTCATAGATCCTATCACGGTCCTGTTTATCGCGGCGATCGCACTTGTCGCCGGTTTGGCCGCACTTCTTGACCCAAAGACATACTCCCGAAAGCCGCCAGCTTAGGTCAGGCGAGAAGATAAGCTAGGGAGGCTCTCGCAGGCCTTCCGACATCAACTGCTTGTCGGCAATTGGCACGTAAAGTTGGATGTTGATCGGTCGCCGTCGTCATAGCTAGCCTGTTGATCGTGCCTCTTAGAAAGAAACCTCATGGCACCACCCCGCATCACCTTAAGTTTGGCTGCCGATGGTCTGTTTGAGATGTGGCTCAATCCCGAGGGGCGTGACCTCCTCGTCCAGAAGCTGCAAGCGCTTACATGCGAGAACGAGCACTTTCATCTAGGCCCTGCGCCTGTTGGAGAACTTGAAGTCGCCACTAAAGCCTATCACGAAGGCGATCGCGTGCTTGAGTGGGGAAAGGTTTACCTTCGGACCGACGAGTGGGATGAAAAGTACTTTCCTCACGTCCTCAAGTGAGGCGAACGCGCATCGATCGATGGCTGTCGCGAACGGTGCGACTTCCGCTTCTGGCCCCTCGGTGAGGTCTGCTACCGCGGCGCTATCAGGGGCCCAGCGGACCTCACACGCTCCCTGATCTCCAGCGCGATGCCCACTCCACCCTGAAGGGAGTGGACCGATGGCTGGCTGGCGGCTAGAGTTCGCGGTCCGTTGTCTATGGCCCCTCGTCGGTGCCAAGGGCGCATTTCTACCTCCCCGTTATGAGGGGATCTGCGGTTGAGCCTCACGACTGGAGCTATGGCGGAATCTGGGTGATGACGGCCTGAGAAGGGCGGCGTATCGAGGCGGGTAACCAGCCAGCCAGAACCT